>WFNC01000443.1 GCA_015488785.1 Flavobacteriales bacterium
AACTTTAAGAATTGTTGAAGATACAGCAAACTTAAATAGGCGACCTAAAACTAAATTTAGATTAATTGAAGGGCATAAATTAAAATGTAAAGTTTATGAAGCTAAATCTGGAGTTGTTCGAGTTTACTTATTTCATGAAGAAAATACTGGCAGAGTAATTGTTTCTGGAGGTTTAAAAGATAATCAGACCAAGGACATAAAAAAAATACTAAAGATTATAAAAGAATATCAAGATGAAAACAAATAATAATATTCGTAATAAAATTCTTAATCAACCTTCATATTGGGTAGAGGGTATTAATGGATTTCTATATAATTCAATTGTTGATTATATGGAAAACAATAATTTGAATAGGACTAAACTAGCAGAGCACTTAGGTATTAGTAAAGGAAGAGTTTCTCAAATTCTTAATGATGGAGAAATTAACTTCAGTTTAGAAAAAATCATCGAAATTGCTTTAAAAGTTGATAAATTTCCAGTTTTTGAGTTTAAGGATAAACATAAATACTTAGAGAATGAAAAAAGAAATTTAAGAGGTAATAAGTTTATTTTGAATTATAATAATAATAGTTTTTTATCAACATACGATAATGAGTCAAATACTAAAGTGATTCCTATTAATCACAAAAGAGAAAGTAATCTTCAAATAGCATTATAAATGATAAAAGAGAAAGAAAAAGCTGAAATAGGCTATAGAATTGTTAAAATTCATACTTCAATGTTTTCCTACCAAGAAGTAGAAGATGAAAATATAGAAACTTTATTTAATGGTCAAGATATGTTGGTGATTAATATGAATATAACCTTAAATATAGATAAAGAAAAATCTTCTATTACAATTGATATAGCTACAGAGTTAATTGAAAAGTCAAATGAGAAAGTTTTAATTAAACACTCGGGAAGAACTATATATCAAGTTAAAGGATTAGAAGGTGTCCACGATGTAGAAAATGACCAATATGATATTCCTGATGAATTGTTAATTCAATTATATAGTATTGCTTACTCACATTCTAGAGCTTTATTAGCTACAGAAATAAGTCCAACGATATATAAGGATAAATACTTTCTTCCTGTTATTAACCCATCTGAATTAATAAAAAAGAAATAACTTTTTTTTAGATGTCTCTTTTTTATTAATTATGTGTTTAATTTGAATTTATTGATGTTTGAGATTTTATCAGCTTGAGTACAACAAAAGAATAAACATAATATTTTCACTCTCCTTGTCTAAAAGTAAATACTATCACGGATTAATTTGATGAACGCTATTGTTTCGTTCTTCTATGTGGTCTTTTACCATTTTCATTTTATGAGCTAATTGCCCTGCAAATGGGTCGTGACTATTTAACCATTTTAAAGCATTTTTATCTCCCTGAACTGCAAGCGCCATAAATTTTAGTATGTCCATTTTACAATCGTGTAACCATTTCAATGCAATGTTATCTCCTTCACTTGCCTTTATTAGAGCAGATAAGTGTGGGTAACCATTTTCAATTAACCATTGTATTGACTTTCTATCGTTGGTAAGTGCAAAGCAAAAAATGCCTAATTCTTTGTACCCGTTTTTAATTAAGAAATTTCTGATTTCTGCATTACCACTAATCGCTTCTCCCCATGCAACAAGAATTTTATTGCTATAATTCAACGGTTTTATTATCGCTTTTTTCGGTTTTTGTTTTGGAGCGTCTGCTTTTTTTCTTTTATTAAAAAACATAAATTATTATGGATTTAGATTAGATTCTTATATTATAAATTCTCAAGGTATTACAAATAAAAACATTAACACTTCGAAAAACTATTTGTCTTGAGTATATAATACCTAAAACGCTAAAAGGAACAGAAAGTTTCTTAGTAGTCCATTTTTTCTCCAAAAGCTAAATCTCCTGCATCTCCTAAACCTGGTACAATATAAGATTGCGCTGTCATTTCATCGTCTATTGCTCCAATCCAAATGGTTGTATTTTCAGGCATGTGTCTTTTGACATAATTTATACCTTCCAAACTACTAATTACACCAACAATATGAACGTGTTTAGGCTTTCCTTTACTTAGCAATGCTTTGTAGGCTAAAACCATAGATGCTCCAGAAGCAATCATAGGGTCGGTAAGTATTACAACTTTTCCATCTACACTTGGACTAGC
>WFNC01000444.1 GCA_015488785.1 Flavobacteriales bacterium
ATCCTTATGACCTCCAACGGTTAGGCTAAAAAATCGTAGGGGAGTTTGAAACTCTGCTCTTTCAATTTACTACTTAGCCAAGCCAAATATTTTTATAATTAATTTTCTTTTTTCGTTATCAAAATTTTGGTTTGGCGGTTTTTAATCGAAGCTCTGAACTTTCAATTTACCACCAAAACCCCTATGTTTTTTAGCCATTGTTACCTGCTTTTTTCTTTCTTACGGCAGTCTTTTTTGTCAAGGTTTTCACCTCTTTTTCAGCATCTCTTAATTTAGTTTCACAAATTATTATTAAGTCATTTGCTTGTTTTACTTTGTCAGATAGCTTGTCAAGTTGGATGTCTCCATATTCGAACTCTTCAATTAATTCTTCAAGTTTTTCGAAAGCTTTATTATATGTCAATGCCTTTTTCATTTTTCATTTTTTTAGTTACGGTAGAATAAATAGTTTGATCTCTTAGTAAAGTTCCTAATTCAGTATTTTCCTTAATGTTTTTTGGGTCAGTAACTATTTTGTTGTTACTGGTAATAATTGCGAAACCTCTATTTAAAATTGCCTGTGGGCTTGATAATTTTACTATGCGTTTTGCATTTTGTAAATCCTCTTTTGAGTTTTTTAAGAATTCTTTTACAAGTTCAAAAAAGTTTAATTTCAACTCAATAAGTTCATTTTCAAAGTCAAAATTATGTTCGATTACATAAGAAGCAACTTTAGTTGGAGTTTTTAATTCTCGTGCCATTAGGTCAACGATACTTTGATTTCTATCGTGTCCAATTCCTGTTAAAATAGGAATTGAGTAATTAGCAACATAATTGGATAATTCAAATTCATCAAACGGTTTAAAATCAGTCTGTGAACCACCTCCACGAACAATAGCAACTATGTCATAATTAATTTTAGATTTTTCAATTTCTTTTAACTGCTTTAAAATTAATTTGTGAGCATTATTCCCCTGAATTGTAGTTAGATATTCGTCAACTGAAATTGAATAATCGTGTTTGTTAGTTGATATTTCTTGAATAAAGTCTCTTTGTCCGTCAGAGTTTCGAGCTGTTATTAATGCGATATTCGAAATGACTTTAGGTATACTCAGACGTTTATTCAGAGTTATGTATGTACCATCAATTAGTCTTATAGAGTTCGGGTTTTCTTTAATAAGACGTTCGAGTGTTTTTTTTCGTTCAAGTTCTAAGCTTCCCAATGTGTGGGCAATGTCAATTTCCATTACATCAGCATTTAACCCATAAATTGGGTGAAACCGAACTTTAACTTTACATATAATTTCAATTCCAGTTTGAAATGATTGTTTTGTGTTTTCTTCAAATTTTTCAATTTCACTATAATAGTTCGCCCAGAAAACACCTCTCAATTCAGCTATTTTCTTACCATCTTCATACTCTTCTAATGTAAGGTAACATCTTCTATTGCCTTCATATTTTTTTACGTTTGTTATTTGAGTTGAAACCCAAAATGTTTCTCCTAAAAAGTCCTGATTTATTGTGTCTTGAATTTGACCTACAAGTTCCGATAATCTCATTTTGTCAGCCATACTATCTTCTTTTTGAAAACGGTTTATAAGTCTTTGATGATTTTATTATTCGACCAACTTTGAATCCAAAATTTGAAGATAGTTCATCTAAAGATTTTACATTATTAATTTTGCAAAGTTCTAATGCAATTAGAGCACTTGCTTTAGCATCACTAACAGCGTTATGGTGGTCTAACTCTATATTGAAGTGTTCTGAAACAGTATCTAATTTGTAATCAGGTAAATCCAAACCAATTTCAGAAAGACGCCAAGTACAATGGTAATCTAATTCAGGAAATGCTAAATTGGAGCTTTCTAAAGCATACCTTAAAGCACTACAATCAAATGCAGCATTATGTGCTACTATTGTTTGATTATGGAAATAGGGTTTTAATTCTTTCCAAAGTTGTTTGAATGTTTTTTCTTTTCTTGTATGCCTGTCTGTGATACCGTGTATCATCATATTGATTCCATCATAATGATTTGGCGTTGGCTTAACGAGAAAATGTTTAGTTTCTTTTAGTTTTCCATTTTTAACTATCGCAAGACCTACTGAGCAGATACTACTTCTATTACTGTTTGCTGTTTCAAAATCTACTGCTATAAAGTCCATAATTTATTTTTTTGTAATTGCAGGTAACGATTTATATATGAAAAGTAGAGCTTTGGAATGCACTTCACTTTCAGTTTATCTTCTTAGCCAAATATAAACATTTTGTTTTTAATTTTTACGTTTTAAATACCAAATTTTATGTTTGGCGGACTTTTGGATAACTCTGTACTCTCAATTTACTACAAAATGCTCTATTTTTTATATATAGTGTTGTAACACGTTTTATTTAGCAAGTTTGATGGATATATATATATTGTTCTCCATCCCAATAAATTTGTCCACCACCAACTTCTGATTTTTCAATTTGAAGTGAAGAATTTTTAATTATCAATTCTCCTTTTTTTCCTGTACCCGTATTTCCCCCAAGTCCAGCCTCATTTATTTTTTCTCTATTTACTTTCCAAATATCTATGTAGCTCATATCGTCTGAAAGTCCATTTTTAATTTCAGTTCCAGCTCCAATGATATAAATTTTATTACTTACTCCGTGAATTATTGCAAACCCAACTTTATCTGTTTTAATTTCTTTTATTGGGATTGCTATATCAAGATTTCCATCTCCATTATAATCGGCTTCTAAATAAAGAGGATTTAATCTGTTGTCGAATTCAAATTCATTTTTCAATTTAAGACCATTAAAAACATTAGATTTTAAGAGCCAATCAGGCAATCTTTCATAGATAAAGAATTCGGATTTAGAAATATCTTTATCATTTTTCTTTTCAATATAAACTGTGTCAATCACTTTTTCAACAATCTTAGTTTCTACTGTTTTTTTCTTGTCAATATTGGAATTGCAAGAACTTAAAAGTCCAATTATCAATATAATTAATAGTCTGTTCATTTTATGTGTTACAACGTGAATGCATGGTTCGTTTTTTTCTCACCACAAAGTACAAATA
>WFNC01000445.1 GCA_015488785.1 Flavobacteriales bacterium
CCTAATGGTGCTATACCTCCTTTTTTGACGGTAAGTTTAGGGTCTGGAATTATTTTGGCGATATCGATTTCTGCGACTTCTCCTATTCCATTACATTTTGGACAGGCTCCATGTGGTGAGTTAAATGAAAATAGGTTGGGTTCTGCTTCTGGGAGCGAAAATCCTGATGTGGCACACATTAAAAAACGGCTAAATCTTTTTTCTTCTCCTGTTTTATGGTCTAGAATTGTGAGTTCTTCATTTCCTCTTTTTAATGCTTCTTCGATTGCTTTACTCAACCTTTTAGCCGATTTTTCTTCTACCTTTAGTCGGTCTATAATTAAATCGATGTCGTGGTTTTTGTAACGGTCTAGTTTTAGTCCTGCTGTAATTTCTTTTATTTCCCCGTCTATTCTAACTTTTAAAAACCCTTGTTTTGTTAGTTTTTGGAATAGTTCTCTATAATGTCCTTTTCTTGATTTGATTAAAGGAGCTAATATTATAATTTTTTCTGTATTGTATTTTTCTTGTATTAATAATTCAATTTCTTTTTCCGAATATTTAACCATTTCCTCTCCCGAAGTTGGTGAAATAGCAATTGAAGCGCGAGCGTATAACAAGCGTAAGAAACTATATATTTCTGTAATTGTTCCAACGGTAGAACGGGGACTTTTGCTTACTGTTTTTTGTTCTATGGCAATTACAGGGCTTAATCCTGTAATTTTATCAACATCTGGGCGACTTAAATTCCCCATGAATTGACGTGCATAAGCCGAGAACGTTTCCATGTATCTCCTTTGTCCTTCTGCAAATATGGTATCGAACGCTAGCGAAGATTTTCCACTGCCACTTACCCCCGTAATTACGACTAATCTGTTTCGTGGTATCGAAATTGAAATATTTTTTAAGTTATGGGCTCTTGCTCCAATGACTTCAATTTTACCTTCTTCTACTATAAATTCCTTGCTCATTTCTTTTCTTCTGAAAAATTTAACCTGTACAAGATACAAAGTTTTTTTCGATAATAATGAAGATTAGTAAATGGATACTCAAACCAAACCGTTTTTATACGTTTGTTCCTTTTTTTATTGAAATTGAGGAGCTTTCTTTAATTGGTGTGATTATTTGTCCATTATTTTAATAGCATACTGTTTGAATGTTGGATTTGGTAAGCTTCGATCTCTTAACCAAGGGTTCAATATTTTTAATTCGTTGTAAGTGATGTTCATTTTATGAGCAAAATCGACAAAGTTAGTCACTGAGCTGTCTATTGTTACGGTCGTGTAATTGGGTTGTTGGTAATATAAATTGTCGGTTACATTGAAGCCAAAACTTTTTGGATGGTCTAAAATTGTTTTTACAGCTAATATTCTATAAATATATCTTCCTGTTTCTTTATTTAATAGTAAATCGTAATAGCTAGAAACTTCTTGTTGAGTTAGTCTATTGTTTAATCCTCCTTTCCCTATGTTGTAAGAAGCTGCTGCTAATGTCCAATTTCCAAACTTCTTATAAGCATCATTTAAATATTCGCAAGCGGCCTGTGTCGATTTTTCTAAATTATAGCGTTCATCTACAAATTCATTGACTTCCATTCCTAGCCCTTTTGCTGTTTTAGGCATGAATTGCCAAAATCCTTTCGCTCCTGAAGGAGAAACTACATTGTCCAAGCCGCTTTCTATAACTGCCAAGTATTTAAAATCGTCAGGAATATTGTTTTTAGCCAGTATTGGTTCTATAATTGGAAACCATTTATATGCTCTTTTTATAAACATAAATGTTTGAGATTGCCAATACATATTCACTAATAACTCTCGGTCTAGTTTTTCGAAAATGTATTCTTTTTCTATAGGTGTTTTTTCTCCACAAAAGTTTAAATCTTTTGGAATTGAAGGAGCGTAAATGTTGTAAGTTCCTTTTGCGTTCGATGATGATTCAGCGGATGTTGTCGTTTTAGCGGTTGTCTTTTGTTTGGTTTCTATGGTTTTCCCTTCTTCTGAGAAAATATTTTTATCTAGTGTACCTTCACAACTAATAAAGAATACCGTGGTTAGAATTATACTTGTGAATATTCTCATTGGTGTGGCTTAAAAAATAATTACTGTTCTTGTACGAATGTCTAAATTGATTTAGAATTAAAGTTTATTTTTAGGAGAAAGTTTTTTTGATAATATATTTTATCTAATCTGTATATGTTATCTTCTATCCTTATTCATCTGAGTAAAACTATATAATGTTCCAAATACGATAAGAGAATAACTCAATAATATAATTGAATGATACCACCTCCAAGTATCTATAAATCGAAATATACCAATGCAAATGATTAAAGAAATTACAGAGATTCCTAGAAATACAAAACCAACTCTCCCGTCGGAAAGACCTAAGTAAGATAAGTGGTGAGTTGTATGATCTTTCCCTCCAATAAAAGGGGATTGTTTTCTTGCTAGCCTATTGATTACGACTGATGTTGTATCTACAATGGGTAGAATAAAAGCAATCAAGACTGTAAATATTTGCTGAAACTCATCAGAACTACCTTCAAGTGTTGTGCTATTCCAAATATATTTTATCGCCATGGCAGCTATAAACATTCCTAAAAACTGACTTCCTGTATCTCCCATAAACATTTTTGAAGGATGCCAATTGTGAAATAAAAATGCAATTAAAGATGAAATTACACC
>WFNC01000446.1 GCA_015488785.1 Flavobacteriales bacterium
GAAGATTTAGATAATCTTACAGTTGTAATGTTGACTTCTAGTTCTTTAAAAATAGATCAAGAAAAAGCAACAAGATTTGTAAATGTAAAAGGCTATGTAGAAAAACCTCTAACAGCTACTAAATTAGGAGCTTTTATAGCTTTGCCTTAAAAAAACATAAAATTACAATTTGAATATATTTGTTTTAAGATAATTCGTATTAAGTGTCGTTGAGAAGTTCGAAATTAGAACTTTTTTGAACCTAAAAAAACAGTATCTTTGTTCAAAAAATAAATATATGCTCATTCATTTATCCATAAAAAACTATGCGTTAATAGATTCATTGTCTATTGATTTTAATAAAGGGTTTACCGTTATTACAGGAGAAACGGGTTCTGGTAAGTCAATTATGTTAGGTGCAATTGGATTAATACTTGGCGAAAGAGCAGACTTAAAGTCACTGAGAGATAAAAGCTTAAAGTGCGTTATAGAAGGAGTTTTTAGTGTTTCTAAAACGCTAAAAAAAACATTTTTCGAGAAGAATGATATTGATTTTGAAGCAGAAACTATTCTAAGAAGAGAAATTACTCCATCGGGAAAATCAAGAGCGTTTATAAACGATACTCCAGTAAAACTCAATACAATAAGAGAATTAGGAGAGCAGTTGCTAGACATTCACAGTCAACATCAAACACAATTATTAAATAAATCCGATTTTCAATACCAAGTTTTAGATGCGGCAAGCAATTCTATTCCATTATTTAATGATTACCGAACCTTATTGAAAAAATATAATGCAGTTAAAACAGAAATAGAAAATTTACTAGCATTAGAACAAAAAGCAAACTCAGAAAGAGATTACATCAGCTTTCAACTCGAAGAATTAAGTAAAATTGATTTAGAATTAGATAAAAATGCAATAGAGCAAGAGTATAATTTGCTTGCAAACGCAGAAGATGTAATCAAAGTATCTACTGAAGCAATGTCCATTATCAATGACGAAAATAGAGGGGTCGTTGCTACACTTCAACAGTTGGAAATTACTTTGTCAAAATTAGAAAAAGTAGATGAGGTTTACGCTACTTTAATCGAAAGGGTAAAAAGTGCCTCAATCGAAATTCAAGATGTTGATTTCGAACTAAACAATAAAATAGCCAGTTTAGAAATTGATGAAGAACGTTTAATTCAACTAGACGAACTACTTGGAGAAATTAATCGATTAGAAAAGAAATACAATGTTCTTGAATTATCAGAACTGCAAGCGCTAAAATTGGAATTAGAAAACAAACAAGGTTCATTTGATTCGATAGACGAGGATTTAAAAAAATTAAAAACAGAAGAATCTAAAGCGTTGAACTTAGTCTTAAAAAAAGGAAAAGAACTTACCAAAGTTAGAAAAAAAGGATTAGCCACTTTAGAGAAAAAAGTGATGCATCATCTTCAAGGTTTAGCAATGCCAAATGCTATTTTTAAAGTAGAATTAAAATCGTTACAAAATCCATCAAACTTTGGGTTGGAGTCTATTCAATTTCTAATCGCTACGAATAAAGGAGTTGATTTTGGAGAATTAAACAAAGTCGCATCGGGAGGAGAATTGTCTCGAATAATGCTTTCTATAAAAGCAATACTATCTGAAAATGGAGAACTGTCAACGCTTGTTTTTGACGAAATAGACACGGGTGTAAGTGGAGAAGTAGCCAATAAAATGGGCGATATGATGAAGCAAATGGGAACTAAAATGCAAATCATAAGCATTACTCATTTACCTCAAATCGCAAGTAAGGGTGCAGCACATATCAACGTTTATAAGAAAGACGAAAAAGAGATTACCAATACTTATATTCAATACTTAAACAAAGACGAAAGATTATTAGAAATAGCAAAAATGCTAAGCGGAAATAACCCAACAGACGCAGCTTTAAGCAATGCAAAAGAATTGTTGAATTAATTAACTCTTCAATTAAAATTATAGATTCTAAAGTTTACTCATTCTAAATGTCGTGATAAAGATTAATCAAATTCGTTCTAAAACCAATTTGCCAAAAAGATTCAAATTTATAAAAGCTAGAACCGAGTAGTTCGTCTTTTACAATTTCGTTTCGGTAATAGTAACTCCCAAACAGTTGCATATTCGTTTTTCGATTGAATAAATAACTAACCTCTAATCCTGAAAATGAAACCGTAGAAGTGTATTTGTTCCCATCTGTAGCCAAGTCATCAGCAAGTAAAGGATTTGAGCCTAAACCGTTAGTTTTATTACTTTTCTTAGTGTAAAAAATCATTCTTCCAGTAGCTAACCACCTCTCTTTTTCTGCGTGAGCTAAAACAATCAATTCAGAAAAATTAGCGCCAAGCGGATGCGCCAATTCCTGATTGGAATGTACGTAGTTTTGAATAATATTATTAGATGAAGTACTGTAAGTAAATGCCTCAACGTTATTGTATTCCAATTGAACCCAACTCTTTTTCAAGCCTCCAATATCAAACCATTTAGCTCCAATTTGGAACCCTTTTTTATTCGTATCATCAAAAACATACTGACCATAAACATTAAAGCTCTTTTTTATATTGTAATTCATATTTATTCCCAACAAAGAATTGTTCTCTCCTTTCAATCCGTCAATAGCTGTCGCCACTCCAATAATGGGAATGTAAAAACTAGGAGCCAATGGAACTTTACCAATAGAATCAACATAGTTTTTGTAAATAACCCCTTCAAATAATCCTATTTGAAAATTTTGATTAACCGCAAAAGATAAATACCTAAACGAACTCCCTTTTCGTTTAAATAAAGCTTCCGCCGAATGAGTAGCAGGCAAACGAGTCATGGTTTGCATCCAACTATTTATATTCTGATAAAGAAGTCTATTCTTAAACAATTGAGTCGTTAATTTCAAATAAGGAGCAGGGCTAGAATTGTCTGATAATAATAAAGAACGATAGCCATTTCCTATAAATTGTTTTCCTTGTCCAAATTGAATGTTGAGTTGTTTGATAGGGGTGTAACTAAAATATCCCATAGACATCGCAACATCTCGCCCTCGGTCTTTAAATAATTTCGAACGTCCAAAGCCAAAAGCTACATTTTTAGCTGTTGCAATACTATCTAAATAAATAGGGTAAAATGATTGCGTTTCATAAACCCGAGTTTCAAAAGAAAATTTACTCGTAATATCTCCAGCCACTCTAACGCCCCTAACATTACTCGATATTTTTAAAAGCGTGTCATTGGTGGTCGTTTTTCCGTAAGCAATATTAAAAAGTGGATCGGCAACAAGCTTCAAGTCTTTTTCTTTTATCGAAAGAAGATTTTTTTTATATAGTTTTTCTGTAAAAGTATAGTAGTATTTTCCCGAATCATTGTAAATAGGATCGTACAGCGACGAATTTGTAAAACTTTGAATAGCTGGTTTTACCGCCGAGTGAAAAATCAAAGACGAATCTTTTCGATGCAAATTGTTGCGTTCCAATTGTTGCGATAAGTTGTAGTTTAAAGGCAAGTTTTGATGTTGCGCTTTTATCGCGTTTGAAAACAACAAAACAACAAGAAAACTCAAAGAGAAGTATTGAATTAAAGATGGAAATATATTACTTTCTTTTTGCATTTAGGCGAACTGTCATTTTATTGATTACA
>WFNC01000447.1 GCA_015488785.1 Flavobacteriales bacterium
ATGGTTTAAAACCAATAATTAATTCAGTAACTCCGCAAGCTCATAATTGGATTAATACAACAGGAAATATTTGGAAAGCAACGAATCCTCCTTTAGAACATCCAGAGCGGATGTTAATAAATGGAATAGAAAGACTTAGGGCTAATATTCCCAATGAGCTCGATGGTGTTACTTATTATTGGTTGTATGATAATTCAAACGACTTGTACGTTTATTCCGATACTAATCCTAATAACTCGGTTTTTGAATACAGTACAGATTTTCCTCTGATTATTGGATGGTCAAATCATATTACCGTTAGAGATTTAGATTTTCAAGGAGGTTGGACAAGTATTTATATTAATACACAATCAAAGAATATACATTTAGACAGCTTAACTATTGGGAAATATGCTAGAGAAGGGCTTGTTATTTCATCTGAATCTGCAATTCAATCAGAATATCCTCAAAATATAGTTGTAGAAAATTGCCTTTTTGATAGTCATTTTGAATTTGATTATTCCACTTCCAGTATTTATTCTGAAAACTCGGATAGAGGCAGTAGTGATGGTTATAGAGCCAATTTTTTAAGTGAAGGGGAAGTTGTAAAATGTAATTTTAAGAATTGGGGACATGCCAGTATAAGTCTTGGAGGTGTTAATGTATCTAATATTTCTATTCACGACAATTATTTAAGTTCTCCTGATATCTGTTACGGAGGAAGAATGGCAGTTGAAGATGGAGCTAATAATAATGAGCTTTTTAATAATCAAATTATAAATACTTCTGTACAAAGTCAATTGGGTGGACAAAACAACCATTATCATCATAATATTTTTTATGGAACAAGATCCACACCTTTGGTTCCTACTATCATTGATGCTGGAGTTGAAATTCAAAGTTATGACAACACAGAGATTACAGGCAATAGATATGAAAATAATAATTTTATAAATATCGAAGGACCTGGATTTAGAATTTCAGGGAATAACTCAAATGATATTCACGATAACATTATTCAAAATAATATTATTTATAATTGTGGAAGTCTTGCAAATCAAGAAGGAATAGTTGTGGAAGATAATTTATATGAATTAACTTATGACAATACTTTTCAAAACAATTTAATTTATAACGCAACAACAACTCAAACTTGTAATTTTAGGGGAACGTTATATGACGTTGCCAGTTTTAATGCGTTAACAGGAATAGATGGGTATGTTTTAAGTCAGAATATTTCAGAAAACCCACAATTTATTAATCTAAATACAGCCGATTATCATTTGCAGTTAGGTTCTCCTTGCATTGATGCAGGAACAAATGCTTTGGCAACATCCGATTTTGAAGGAAATACAATGCCTTCTGTTGGTACGAGTGTCGATATTGGAATTTTTGAATATCAGAAAGTGTTAAGTATCGAAAGCTTAAGTTCAAGTGAAGAAATCTCTATATATCCAAATCCTGCAACTGATTATGTTGTACTATCTGGCAAAACAAGTAAAATTAAAAAGATTCAAATAGTAAATACAAATGGAAGAATTATAGCATTAAACTTAAATACAAAAGGAAAAATAGATTTATCATTATTACTAAATGGAATCTATTTTATGGAAATAGAATTAACAGACAGGTTAATTACTAAAAAAATTATTGTAATAGAATAAATAAGGCATTAAAATAAATGTAAAATTGCAACTACATCTTAAAAGAAGCTAAAGCCAATTGGTAAGAAGCTAAACCAAATCCTGTTATAACTCCTTTGCAGTTTTTGGCCATCATAGAAATATGACGATATTCTTCTCTTTCGTAAATATTTGAAATATGAACTTCAACAACAGGAGTTGTAATACCCGCAATAGCATCTGCAATGGCTACGGAAGTGTGCGTATATCCACCTGCGTTAAATATAATTCCATCGTATTCGAAACCTATTTCGTGAAGCTTATTGATCAACTCTCCTTCAACATTACTTTGAAAATAGATCAAATCTATAGTATCGTTTTCTTTTTTTAAGTCACTAAAAAAATCCTCGAAACTTTGTTTTCCGTAAATTGTTCGCTCTCTCTTTCCTATTAAATTAAGATTAGGTCCATTTATTATAATAATCTTTTTCATAGCTTTTATTCTAAAAATATTTTAGGTTAGTTCGAGTAGTTTATTTTTCAAATTGTAAAAACAACAAAGTGATGCTAAAGATATAAAATATATTTTTAACAATTCTTGTAAGCATTCAAATAAACTAACGACTATATTTGCGTCCTTAATGTTGCTGCGAATCAATTCGTAGATTGGTGTAAGTTTTATAATCGACTTGTAACACTGAATTGGCATCACAATATATTATTATGAAAAAAAAATCATTAAAAGCTAAAGAAAGTAAAATAGCAATAGCAAAAGAGCAAATAAAAATCTTGAATGGAGCTCCTTTTTCTACAGGAAGTTTACCAACTTTTAAAACAAAGCTACAAGAGAATAACCAATTTCCTGTGAAGTTAGAAAAGTTAGCGGTCTTTCAAGTTAATATTGGTTATATGTGCAATTTGGTTTGCGAACATTGCCATGTCGATGCTGGTCCTGATCGTAAAGAAATAATGACCAAAGAAACAATGCAACAATGTTTAGAGGCAATGCGTATTTCGGGAGCTACAACTGTGGATATTACAGGAGGAGCGCCAGAAATGAATCCAAATTTTAGATGGTTTATTGAAGAAATCAATAAATTAGGAATTAAAGATATTATTGTAAGATCTAATTTAACAATTATTGTAGCTAATAAAAAATATTATGATTTGCCAGAATTCTTTAAGGAAAACAATGTTCATGTCGTTTCTTCATTACCTTGTTATACCAAAGAAAACGTGGATAAACAGAGAGGGGAGGGGACTTATGATGGTTCAATAAAAGCACTAAAAATGCTAAATGCAGTTGGTTATGGAGTAGAAGGTACTGGTTTAATTTTAGACTTGGTTTATAATCCAGGAGGGCCATCGTTACCAGGAAGTCAAGAAGGCTTAGAGAACGATTATAAACGCGAATTGAAACAGCTTTTTGGTATTACATTTAATTACTTATTTACAATTACGAATTTGCCCATTAGTCGTTTTCTAGATTTTCTCCTAGCAGCTGAACGCTACGAAGAGTATATGGAGAAGTTAGTGACTAGTTTCAATCCCTTTGCTGTTGATGGAGTCATGTGCAAAAACACAATTTCGGTAAGTTGGGATGGTCACATTTATGATTGTGATTTCAATCAAATATTAGAATTAAAAGTCGCTTCAAAAAGTAATCATATCAATAATTTTAACCTTGAAGATTTAGCAAAAAGGGAAATAATTATGTCTCAACATTGTTACGGTTGTACTGCAGGAGCAGGAAGTAGTTGTCAAGGGGCGACTGTTTAGTTGTTTTGAGCCTTTTAATTTATAATCAGACGTACAAAAAAAGCCTCAACAAATGTTGAGGCTTTTTTGTGTTTTAGTTTAAAATTTAATTTTTATAAAGCTCCAGTACCAAATTTATTTAAAGTCGTAAAGTGACTTTTTAGAGCTGCGTAAAATGTTGGGTGAGAATGGTAAGGAACTCCATACTCTTCAGCCGTTTCTTTTACTATTTTAGATATAGCTCTATAATGAACATGACAAATATTAGGGAACAAGTGATGTTCTACTTGATAATTTAATCCCCCAACATACCATGTCAATAGTCTGTTGTTTTGTGCAAAATCACTAGTTGTTCTTAATTGGTGTATTGCCCAATTACTTTCTACACTTAGGTTTTCGTCTGGTACATAAAATTCTGTTTCCTCAATCACGTGAGCGGGTTGAAATACGTAAGCTAAAATTACTCCTGTAATTGCGTGCTTCAATAACCACCCTAAGATAATTAGTCCTGGACTAATATCTAAAACCATTAATGGTAAAACTAAAAAGATAGAGAGGTATAAAATCTTTTGAAGAATAATAGTGACAATGGCTTTTTTTAAATTTGTCCCTTGACCTTTAAGTAAGTCTTTTTTGTCATATCTAATTACTCCTTCAATATCTTTACTCACGACCCAATAGAAAGTCATTAGCGCATAAAAGAACGTTGCATAATAGGCTTGAAATCGATGCATTTTCTTTCTTTTCTGAGTTGGACTCATTCTAAAAACTTGCGTGTCTATATCCTCATCGTAGTTTTCTATATTTGTATAAGTATGGTGAAGTACATTGTGTTGTATTCTCCAATTTACATCGCTTCCTCCTGCTAGGATTAATAAATAGCCCAATAATTTATTCACGGTTTGGTTTTTAGAGTATGCTCCATGGTTTGCATCATGCATTACAGATAGTCCAATTCCAGACATTCCAAAACTCATCAATATCCACATTAAGAACATCATTCCTACATTTGCTTTAAATACAGTGAGCATTAAAACGAAAGGGACTAAATAAAGACAAACCATAAATGCGGTTTTAAACATCATTCCTGCATCAGCATATTTAGAAATATTATTGTCTTTAAAGTATTTATTGACTTTCTTTCTTAATACTTTATGAAAATCAGGACGGTCTTTTAAGTTAAATCTAATTGGTTCCATATTATTGTTTTATTATCTTTTTTGTAAAACTATTCATTCCTTTTTCATCCGTAATGACTAAGAAATAAATTCCATTCGGCAAATTTACTAAATCAATGGCATTAGAATTATGAAGTACGTCATACTTTTTAACAATTTGATTTGTAACGGTTATTATTTTACAATTATATGACAAATCACTAGAGGTATTAATCCAAATTTTATCTTTTGTAGGGTTAGGATAAACGATGTACTGGATTTCTTCTTGTGCCGCTTCTATTTCTACAAAGCTTTCGTTAACCAATGTAGGTAATGTAATTTGAGTTGGCTCACTTGGAGAAAAATAGATTGTTTGCTCCGCAATTCGAGGAGTCATAATACTATTATTAAAGGTGTATGTTTTATTGTCATTAGGAGATCTTCTAAAAAAAGCACCATCTTCTATTGGCAAGTTAGGATTAGATTGGTAACGAGGCCAATTACTACTACTAATCAAAACTTTCATTTTGTGTTGGTGTCCAAAACTGTACGCTATTGGCAATAAGTTAAATTCGTATTCATAAGTTTGTCCGATATTTATATTAGTAAAAGGAACGTTTATATTTTCATTTCCGTCAACCAATGTTTTTGCATAGTCTTTAGCTCTAGCATTTACAGCTCCCTCTACCACAAAGTATTCTCTACCGTCTGGATATACATCTATTATTCGTACAAAAAAATCGGTATCTGTTGGTCCATTTGTCGTTCCATTTGGTATTGACTTAGCAAATACTTTAGCGGTAGGAATACCAACAATCGTAAGTGAATCTTCTATGAAATCAGATTCAAATTGCAACACGTCAGCTCTATTCATTGTGTAGTCGATAAAGCTTGTGTCAGCGTAATTCATAGGCCCTGCACTTACCCTGTCTCGTTGTGGCGTTGGAACACCTAAATTATTCCCTCCAACAGTTATTACAGGTAAGTCAGGGTTGTGCGTGTAATTCAACGGAGTTTCAATGGTAGAAGGTACGATAGAATCTAGACTTCCGTCAGAATGTAAATAAAAAGTTTTATCTGTAACTCCTGAAGCTAACGGAAAAACATCCGAGCTCGTCCAGTAATTTCCTACAGTACTATTCTGAGAAATCCCATCATTTACAGGGCCAGGAATGTAATATCTAATATTAGGAATTGTAGAATAATCAACTACTGGTGTAGCAGGATAACCCAAAGCAGGTTCTCCTGCTGTTTGGTTTGTTGTGTCGGCAGGAATATCAATTGATTGAGGTAGAATGGTCGTTCCTATTCTTACTTCCGCAGGCATTCCGAGCAAGTCAGTATATCCTCCCAAAAAATTCAAAAAGTCAGAGTAGTTGATGTAATAATCTTCAGAAGGAATTCGAGCATCATAAGTTCCTATATTTTGCCAGTTGTCACTTTCAGGAATCAATACTTTTGGTTCTCCCAATTCTTTTCCAACTTCATAGTTCAGCAAATACCTCAGCCAACTCACAGCCTCTCCTTGTACAATCGTGTTTAAACTCGTAACGTCTGCATTTCCAACATCTCCAGCAACTCTCAAATCATAAATACTGTTAGGATAAACAATATCAGCAACCGAATCTCTACCAATCGTTGCATGAGTCCAAGGACCAATCACTATTTTCTGATTCTCTTGTACACTCAAGTCATTATTATCCATTACATTTTTATAAGTTTCTAACTGTCCGTCAATAAAAATATCCCACCAACCCGTCAGATGATAAATCGGTAACGATAAATTCTTATAACGACTAATGTTCCCATTCGGATCAGATTCTCCCTGGGAATTTATAGGGGCGTAACTTCCATCCAAATCTGTTCTCAATAAATAATTAGGATGCATTGCAGAATTGCCGTTCGCATCTTCAATAACCGAAAACTGATCAATCGCTAAATTAATAATCGAGTCACCAGAACTAATTCCATAATCAAAAATAGAATGGACATTGTTTTGAATCGCATTGTCCGAAGGAATTGTATCCACTACATCTTCCATTTGCCCTGTCATCCAACCTTGCATTAATCCTTGTCTAAAAACACCATTGTTTTGAACCGTAGAGTTGTAATATTCTAAGGTAGCAACAATGGGTATTAGCCCTTTCAAACCGTCTTGACTCGGGTCGTTTTGCATAGCAGCCGCAGCTTGATATTGCGTGTTTCCCAATGCCGAAGCCCCAAACATAGCTAAACTACCATTATATGTTTTTGCATTTGTTTCAGCCGTGCCATCTCGATCCAAATCATAGTCCTTGTACAAACTATCCATTATAAATTGAATGGTGTTTTTCCCATCTTCATGATGAATAGAGTTGTGAGGATCGTTAACTCCAGTCACATCTAAAACATGAGTCACATTTGGGTGGTAAGCATCTTTTTTCCATCCGTCGCTATACATTGGGAAGTAAACTCCTTCCGAAGTATATCTTCCTCTTAGGTCTTGCAATGCGTAACTAAAACCAAGTATATTCATAAAAACACCAAACTTATCATAACTACCTTTTCCGTAAGGCGTTCTCGTTAAAACCATTGGTAATTGATAAGGATTTGGATTTACCTGCCCGTTTATCGAATCATAAATAAACAATTGAGTCCCTTTAGGGATAATTTCCACATTATAACTCGTTCCAGAAATGGTAATATCAGTCGTCAAGCTATCAGAAGTAATAGGCAAGTAAATATCCGTCATTAATTGTACCCCATCATTCATCGTAAAAGGAACAGTAGAAAATGAAGTAAATTCTTCAATCTTGTCCAATTTCCCATTGTTATTTGATTGACCAAAAACAAGATGATTGAAAAGAAGAAGTGTAAAAAAGTAAAATAATTTCATAAAGATCAGGTTTATTTATATTTCTAGCTTATTATTCATTAGGGCGTTCGAGCGGGCTGTACGCTATATCTTTTTTGTAAAAAAAACAAAAAAGGATGCCGCTTCCATCCCTAACGCAAAACAAAACAAAAATTCGAGAGAATCAATGAGATTTAAATATACGACGATTTATGGGAGAATCAAATTTTTATTAAAAGAAAATAAATATTGAGCAATGCCAATGACTTGTATTCGGTTGTCTTTTGGCGCTATAAACGTAAACCTTTCAGACAATTTCCAACATAAAAAATAAGCATTTTTCAAATTCATCTTTCAATCACTACCTTAGTCTTAGTTAATTTAGTCATTGATTGTCTCTTTTTATGAATAACCAAAATCTTTTCCCAAGTCGTAGTCTTCTCAATTGATTAGAGTTGTTGCGAAACAAAAGTCAAGAAGTTAACCACTTGACGATTAGTTAATTGGCAGATTGTCAATTCTTTATAAAAAGAAGGTCTATTTCGCAACCACTTTATTATAAGTTTGTTCGTTCTTTTTTGAGTCGTTGTAGAAAGCTAAGTATTATTTTTTTACCTTTCCTAATTCCTAATTCCTAATTCCTAATTCCTAATTCCTAATTCCTAATTCCTAATTCCTAATTCCTAATTCCTAATTCCTAATTCCTAATTCCTAATTCCTAATTC
>WFNC01000448.1 GCA_015488785.1 Flavobacteriales bacterium
CCGTAGGAGAAATAATGCAAGGTTCGAATAACAGGCAAATTCAAAAGAAGCAAACCGAAAGCTTTGGAGGGCGATTACCACCTCAAGCAGTAGATTTAGAAGAAGCAGTTCTAGGGGCTTTAATGCTCGAAAAAGATCCTGTAAATGATGTAATTGACATCTTAAAGCCAGAGAGCTTTTACAAAGAAGCACATCAAAAAATATACGAAGCAATATATGAGCTTTTTGGAGACTCAGAAGCAATCGATATTTTAACGGTAACACAAAAGCTACGTTCCAAAGGAGAGTTAGAAATTGCAGGAGGACCATATTATATTAGTCAATTAACCAATCGAGTAGCATCGGCAGCACATGCCGAATCGCATGCTCGTATTATTGCTCAAAAATTTATACTTAGAGAACTGATTGGAATTTCAAGCAACGTCATTCAAAAAGCATACGACGAAACAACCGATGTGTTTGATTTGCTAGACGAAGCCGAAAGTGGATTGTTTAAAGTCGCAGAAGGAAACATTCGTAAAAATTACGATAAAATGTCAGCCTTAATTAAACAAGCTGCCGAAGAAATAGAAATCGCCATGAACCGTGACGACGGAGTAAGTGGAGTCCCAACAGGATTTACAGCCTTGGATAGGGTAACTTCTGGTTGGCAACGTTCCGACATGATCGTTATAGCCGCAAGACCAGGTATGGGAAAAACAGCATTTGTAATCTCCATGGCACGAAATGTAGCCGTAGAATTTGGAAACGGAGTAGCTATATTCTCACTAGAGATGAGTTCGCTACAAATTGTAAATCGTTTAATATCTGGAGAATCAGAAATTCCTGCAGAAGATATAAGGAAAGGTAATTTTACAAAAGAAAAATTTGATCACCTATTCGAAAAAACAAAAAAACTAGCAGAAGCTCCCATTTTTATTGATGATACCCCAGGTTTATCTGTTTTCGAACTAAGAGCAAAGTGTAGAAGATTAAAACAACAGCACGATATAAAATTAATCATTATTGATTACCTTCAGCTAATGTCCGCAGGTGGAAATGGGGGGAATCGTGAGCAGGAAATTAGTACAATTTCACGTTCCATAAAAGAGATCGCCAAAGAATTAGATGTGCCCATTATCGCACTTTCGCAGTTGAGTCGTTCCGTAGAAACAAGGGGAGGAGACAAGCGTCCGATGCTTTCCGATCTTAGAGAGTCTGGAGCGATTGAGCAAGATGCCGATATTGTGAGTTTTATTTACCGTCCCGAGTATTATCAAATGGAAACTTGGCCCGACGAATCGCCCTGTGCAGGACAAGGAGAAATCATCATTGCCAAGCATAGAAATGGATCCCTAGAAGATGTTCGACTTAAGTTTATTGGTAAATTTGCCAAGTTCGATAACCTCGAAGCATTCGATAGTGGGGCAGGAGGTGACGGAATGGCACTCTTGCCCAACGAAAACTTTGACGAAGAAACTGGCACGTTTATTATGGGTTCTAAGATGAATGACGATTTCGATGATTTTTCAGAAGAAGAAAGCCCTTTTTAATTTATAACTTTGGGTGTGACCTTTTCGATAAAAAAAATCGAAAAGGTCGGGCAATCCGCACTCGCTTTTTTTTGTTTTCAAAAGGAAAAAAACAAAAAAAGAGCTCAAACAAAGCTCCTGTCCCTCACACAAAAAAATGATTCGCTAATTGTTTAATTGGTCATTAAAAGTAGATTAAAGATAAAAACAATGAAAAAAAATATACTAATACTATTTCTCTTGTTAGTTGTAACCGTAGCAAAAGCGAGTTACATCCTAATCCCAATGGACGAAAGCAAGCAAAAAAATCATTTAAAAGCCTACGGGATTGCATTTTGGGTACTCGAAAACGATATCGAAATTGAATGGTTGCTCAACTATAGGGGAGGAAGTTTTTTAATTCCACAGCACAAAAAAATTGAAGAACAATGCATTATTCGAGGCGTTTCTTACGAAGTTATAGCCGATGTACAAGCAACCCAAATAAAACAAAAAATAGCCGACCCCGAAGTCAATCAAGAAATCGTAAAACTAGAACGAGTTCCAAAAATTGCCGTCTATACACCAAAAGGAAAACAACCTTGGGACGATGCCGTAACCATGGTTTTAACTTATGCCGAAATCCCTTACGACGAAATTTACGATACCAAAGTTATCCAAGGAGAACTCCCAAAGTATGATTGGTTGCATTTACACCACGAAGATTTTACAGGACAATATGGAAAATTTTATCGTAATTATAAAAACGCACCCTGGTATCAAAAAAGACAAAGAGAAACCGAAGCAAGAGCAAAAGCATTAGGTTTTAATAAAGTAAGTCAGTTAAAATTGGGCGTAGCAAAAAAAATACAAGAGTTTACAGCAGGAGGCGGATTTCTTTTTGCAATGTGTTCGGGAACCGATTCTTACGATATTGCACTTGCCGCACAAGGACTAGATATTTGTGATTACATGTATGATGGAGATCCACAAGATCCGACAGCACAAAGCAAATTAGATTTTAGTCAAACATTAGCATTCAAAAACATAAAATTAGTCACCAATCCATTGGAGTACGAATTTTCAGATATTGATGCAACCAAAGATCACCGAGTTCCAGAACAACAAGACAAATTTACCTTATTCGAATACTCAGCCAAGTGGGATGTTGTTCCAACTATACTTTGTCAAAACCACACCAATGTAATTAATGGATTTATGGGGCAAACAACCGATTTTCATAAAGCGAATATAAAGTCAAACGTCCTCATAATGGGCGAAAATAAAGCGTTAGGAACAGCTCGCTACATACATGGAGAATTAGGGAAAGGACAATGGACTTTTTATGGAGGTCACGATCCCGAAGATTTTAGGCATTATGTCAATGAAGAGCCAACCGATTTAAATTTACATCCAAATTCCCCAGGTTACAGACTGATACTAAACAATATTTTGTTCCCCGCAGCCAAAAAGAAAAAACAGAAAACTTAGTTTTCGGTCACTACATTTTAAAACATTGTACACCATACTTAGTACATTGTACATTAAAATAATATGCTTATCCGCCTCTTTCCCTAAAGAGAGATAAATTGGAAATTTGTATGAAATTTAAATGGCCTTTAAATGGATATGAATATAGAACAAAATGAAAGTTTAGAGAGATTGGCTAGCTCCGCTAGGAGATCCGCCAACCGAACTTAACTTTTATGCCGGTCTATGTTTATATTCATTTTTAGCCTTGTCTTTTTTGCTTCGTTTTTTTGACTAAGAAAAAAATGAAGAGCCTGTCCGGCTTGAGGACGTAGAGCAAGTAGAGAAAAAAAAGAACTGGTGTTTATTCTTTTGGGGAAACAAGCGGATAAGCATATAAAACAAACTAAACTTCTTTATTGTAAAAAACTTTATAAAAATGCATTCCTTTTTCACTGTCATAACCTTGTTCTACAAATTTATGAATAGAATCAGCGTCGGTAAAATTCATTTTTAGCTGAATATTGGTATCTAGTTTTATCGTATTTGCAATCGTCTTTTTTTCTCGTTGCAATACTGGCTGTGAAATATCGAAAGAATCAGAAATTTGAACTTCGTATTCAGATTCGTAAGCTTTTTTATAGTCCACAAAATCTTCTTTCATTTCTTCTACACCGTCAAACAAAGAATCGTTAAATTTTTCTGTTTCTACATGCTCATTTTCTTCAAAAAACTTCACCGATTGAGTGATGAAATCAATTTCCTCTTTTTTTGTTTCATTGTTTCCAATTACATCCTTGGCAAAAGACTTGCATAAGTCCATATATGCTTTAGTTTCGTAATTTTCATCTTTGATATAGTCAATACTCAAAAAGTCTTTTTTCCAATAGTTTGCATCATAATTATTGTTGTCAACCGTTAGAACAACCAACCCTTTTTCACTCGAATTTAGAATCAAACAACCCTTATCTAGTTTTTTTACGCTAATTCCCTCTTCCGAAAGAAGTTGAAGTTGCGTTTCGCTTTTAGAAAGTTGTAAAAATGAATCTTTACGCTCCGATTTAAAAATACCAATAGCATTTAGTAATTCTCCATCCAAATACATTTCGTCAAAATAAGCAACAAATAAATCTCCAGCCTTTATATGTGGATGATTCGATTGGTCAAATAAATGTTTTACTATTTTTTCTGATTCTTCAAAAAACAATTCTTCGTTCTGAAATACTTTCTCCGAAATATCTTTCAAAATATTGTATTCTACTTCAACTTCATGGACAAATTGAAATTTTTCGGTAGCTTTTACAAATGGCTTCAAAAAATAATCATTCAAGATTTCTTTTAGCTCTTCAGTCAATTCTGTTGGTTCTTCCGAAATAAAAACACCTTCTTCGTTGTGCTTGCTTCCAACTCTATGAATTGCTAATTGACCTAATTGAGTAGATTCTACGTTTATCATTTTTTTTGTTTTTTGTAATCTTTTGCAATAATACCAAATAAATGAATTGTTTATTCTATAATTCCATCTATTTTTGTTTAAAAAATATAAAATTCAAGTTTAAGTGCTTCTAAAAATATACAAAACAAATCAACCTTTTATTTTAGGACTTCTGCCTTTGATTGCATTTCTACTTTGGTTTCCGTCTTTTAGAACACCAAGTAGTTTAGAGATTGAAAAAACAACTTATATTTTTAACCTTTTTGTTTCAGCATCTACTTTCTTTAATCATGTTTTTGCAATACTCTTAATCTTAGTTAGTGCAGTTTTATTAGATGATATAATAAATAAAAATGATTTTTTTCATAAAAACATTTACCTCACTTCATTCTTGTATGTATTGATTACGAGTTCAGTTCCTAGTTTAAACACGCTTCATCCGATATTGTTTTCCAATTTATTTGTCATTTTAGCTTTTAGAAGGTTAATCAATATTCACAGCCAAGTCAGTTGTAAATCAGAGGTTTTTGATGCAACTTTGTTCTTTCTAGCGGCAGGGGCTTTCTATCCTCCTTCTTTACTTTTAATTCCATTTTCTTGGTTTGCTTTAATTATTTTTAGACCTTTTAAACTAAACGAGTGGCTTGTTCCTTTTTTAGCTCTTGGTATTTTTTTAATTTACTATTTCTCTAGTTTATTGTTTTTAGACAATGTTCCTTTATTTGACCTAAGTAGCCTGATTCAATATTCTATATATGTAAACAAAGCTCATTCTTTTTTCTTTTATAGTATAGCTTTTCTTAGTAGTCTCTCTTTTCTTTTAGGTATTTATCATATTCATCGAAGAAGGTCGAGAAGTACTATTCGCTTCAAGAAAATGACAAATTCGATTTCTACTTTTTTTGTGTGGGGGCTTATCTTATTTGTTCTTGTTTATAGTTTGACGGGGACTTTCGAATTCTTATATTTACTTTCTGTTCCTTTTATGATAAGTCTTAGTTATTTTTTTATCTATTTTAAGAAACAACTAGTAGCAGAATTAATTTTGACGGCATTAACAATTTTAGTGGTGTTGAATAATTATTTTTAA
>WFNC01000449.1 GCA_015488785.1 Flavobacteriales bacterium
ACCCAAGTAATATCCCAACCGATTCTATGTTTTCTTTTGTACGTAAAATAGAACCCTAATCCAACAGGAATACCAATCCCAAACTTTTTATAATCTACACCTTCAGTTTTGAGAGGTCTTAGAGGAGTCCAAGTAGTTCCATCAAGACTTCCTTTGGGGTTTGACATAAATGCTGTAGCTCCCAAATGCCCATAAGTTTCGAAAGAAGCATAATATCTCCCTTTATTTCCAACATCACTTATTTTATAAAAATAACCTTCTGCTCTTAAAGTTAAGTCAATAATATTATTTTTAAACCTTAAGTTACGACCAACTCGTCCAACATTAGTAGATAAGTTATCATCCCCTTTTATACTATTGTAATTAAGACCTATACTTCCTGCAACATAATCGTGAAATCTATGACGTCCAAAAACACTAAAAGATGTTCTTGTTTGTGGTATTTTCATATCCCAAATAAAATTTCTTCTATCTTTCTCTTTACCTCCTATTTCACCTAAATAATTAGCGGCTCCTATTCTAAATCCTACATCTGTTTTGTAAAACCCAGAACTCATTTGAGCAAAACTCAAAGTAGAAAGTAAAATACTTATTACTATTAAAAAAATCTTTATACCATTCATAATCTCACAAATTTAAAGATTACTATGAATTAAACAAATCGTTTTGTACTTTTTTATACAATCTCGCCCATTTTGTTGACAAACAGACACGTTCGTTAACTAAGTTTTAACAAAACAATCAGAAAAAGGTACTTTTATGATTATCTTTACACTCTTTATATAAAAACAATAAATGAGCAAGACTGCTAAAAAAAATATTGATTTCTCACTTTTTAAACGAATATTGAGCTATACCGTTCCTTATCGTTCTAAGTTTTATACGGCTATATTTCTTACTATTTTTTTAGCTATTATAAGTATAGTTAGACCTAGAGTAACAGGGGTGATTGTAGGAGAATATGTAATAAACAAAGATAAAGAAGGGTTGTTAATTGGCTCCGCAATTGTTTTATTAATACTTTTATTCGAAGCCGTTGGAGCGTATTTTAGGACTTATATTTCTCAAGAATTAGGTCAAAATGTAATTAGAGATATTCGAAATCAAGTTTTTAACCACATCACAAAATTGAAGCTACATTTTTTTGACAATAATCCGATAGGAATGCTGGTGACAAGAGTAATCAGTGACATTGAAACCATTGCCGAAATGTTTTCTCAAGGATTCATAACAATTATTGGAGACATTTTAACAATTGTTTTTGTATTAGCCACGATGACTTATATCAATTGGGAATTAACATTAATTGTAATTATTCCTATTCCGATATTGCTTTGGGCTACTAATATTTTTAAGAATTCGATAAAAGAGGCCTTTCATGAAGTTAGAAATGAGGTTTCAAAACTAAATACCTTTGTTCAAGAACATATTTCGGGTATTAGTATTGTAAAAATTTTTAATAGAGAGAAGACAGAAGCTAAAAGTTTTAAAAAAATAAATGAGAAACATAAAGAAGCGCATATTCGTTCAATTTGGGCTTACTCCGTATTTTTTCCTGTTGTAGAAAACTTGAGTGCTTTATCTATTGCTTTGCTCGTTTTTTATAGTCTTTTTAAAATTGATGCTCCAGATGCAGATATACAAACAATTGTAACAGACTTGACTTCTTTTATTTTATTTGTACACATGTTGTATCGACCAATAAGAATGCTTGCCGATAAGTTTAATACTTTGCAAATGGGAATTGTTGGTTCTGAAAGGGTTTTTAAACTATTGGATGAACAAAGTTTTATTGTAAATAAAGGCACAGTGAAAAATGTAGATTTTAAAGGTTCTATTCGCTTTGAAAATATTTGGTTTGCATATAACGAACCTTCTTATGTATTAAAAGATGTTTCATTTTCGGTAAACAAAGGAGAAACAATCGCTATTGTAGGAGCTACAGGTGCGGGGAAATCATCTATTATAAACCTTCTAAATCGTTTTTATGATTATCAAAAAGGACATATTTTCATAAATGATGTGGACTTAAAATCAATTGACATAAATACAATAAGATCACAAATAGCTGTCGTTTTGCAAGATGTGTTTTTATATGCAGAAACGATTCATAACAATATTACTTTAGGAAATGAAAATATAAGCAGGGAAGAAGTTATAAAAGCTTCGAAACTTGTTGGAGCGCATGATTTCATAATGCAATTGCCAGGGAATTACGATTTTAATGTAAAAGAAGGAGGCGAAATGCTATCGGTTGGGCAAAGACAGTTAATCTCATTTTTAAGGGCTTTTGTTTACAATCCTAATGTTCTAATATTGGATGAAGCAACTTCTTCTATTGATTCAGAATCGGAAGAGTTGATACAGAAAGCAATTGATAAATTGACTGAAGGAAGAACTTCTATAATAATAGCACATCGATTGTCAACCATAAAAAAAGCAACAAAAATAGTTGTTCTAGACAAGGGAAAGGTTATGGAAATAGGTTCCCACAACGAATTAATTGCTAAAAACGGATTTTACGCCAAATTACACAAATCTCAATTAAATATAAACAATGACTAAACTCATTTATTCAACAGCTATACTCTTTTTCCTAATTGGTTGCAAAACTATTCCATTACAGACAACTAGTTATCAAAAATTTGAAAAAATAGAGACCGATTTCGGAACAGAAGATATAGAACTTGATTCTTCTTGTACCGCTCCTCGCCTACTTATTTCTTGTGATGAACGCAGAGCTTTAGAAACTCAAGGCTCTATTTGGAGTTACGATTTTAAGACTCAACAATCGACTAAATTGAAAATAGATTTTAGGGATTACAAATCAGAATTTCACCCTCATGGAATCTCTAGTTATAAAGCTGTTTTATTTGTTGTTAATCACGCGACCAAAAAAGAATCTGAAATTTTAAGATTCTCTATTTCAACTGATGGATTAAAACTAGATACGGTTTACAAAAATAAAGCAATTGACTTACCAAATGATGTCTTTGCAGTAAATGAAAATGAATTTTACGCAACAAATTACCACACTATAAATGGGTCATTAGCGCATTACAAAAACAATAAATTTACAGTAATAGACAAAGGAATGAAACTACCTAATGGTGTGATTAAAATAGGAGATAAAGTTATTGTTAGCACTACATTGAGTAATAAAATTATTAGCTACGATGTCAGTAATAATTACAAAAGAGAAAAAATATTTAAAATAAAAGGAGGGGATAATTTTTCAACCTCTAACAATAAATTGTATGTTTCTTCGCATCCTAAGTTTTTTAAATTCTATAAGCATTATAAAAACGCAAAGAATATTTCTCCAAGTGTCATTTATGAATTAGACCTTAAAACAAAAGAAAAAATGGTTATTTACAGCGACGAAACAGGACAAATAAACGCAGCTTCTGGCGGGCTATTTTACAAGAATAAACTTTACATTTCTCAGGTTTTTGAAAACTTTGTTTTGATTGCGACACCTCAATCAAATTAATTTATAAAATTTGTCACAATAAAAAAACTAAACTTTAGTTACTACGTTAATTACACCTAATTTATATGAAATATATTATTCATTTATTACTATTCTCAATACTTATTTCCTCTTGCAATAAGTTTGATAAAGCTGAACAAAGACCAGCTTTTTTGAAAATAGAAACCATTAACCTTACTACAAATACATCTACTCAAGGAAGTAATAGCAGTAAAATTGTAGATGCT
>WFNC01000450.1 GCA_015488785.1 Flavobacteriales bacterium
CTCGCAGTAAAACTTCTATCAACACGTTGTTCATATTCAAACCCAATCGTTAAAGCATGATTTCCAACATCTGCAGAACCTTGCCCTGTTAATCTAAATTGACTTCGATCTCTTTTTGAATAACTATTTGCTTGTTCTCCAATATTCTCCCAAATATTATAAATTCGTTGTGGTCTATCTCCATTTCTTAGTGCATTCCCGCCTCTAATATCATCTAAACTACTAAAAAGTCCATTTGGATTACTCCCTGAATTTAAGGCGAAATATTGATTTGTTACCGCTGCTAAATCAGAATTTGATTCAGCTCCAGTATAGGTAACTTGAACATCATTTGTTCCATCTTGCGCCATTCCATCAGGAACACCATCATTATTAAAATCAAACAAACTATAAGTAGCTTCTCTTTCTATTTCATATTTCCCAACATAACCATAGTTAAAAAGATTCTTACCGTGTCTTTCATTTTCTCTGGTTCTTTTTTCTTGTGAATAATCAATCATTAAGGTATAAAATGCATTTTTAACACCTCCTCCTTTCGCTGTTTCGTCCGTTGCATTAGCAAAACGTTGCGTAAACTTAGCGTATGTTCTCCACGTATAAGTTGTTTCTAAAGGATTATTTGAAGTATTTAACAACGAACGTTGCCAGTCACCTCCTCCAGCAGGCAGGTTTCTTTTTTGGTATCTTCCAGTTCCTCCGATGGTAAAATTCTTATTATCTCCTAAGTTAAAATCTAACTTACCAGAAAGATTGGCAGAAGTACTTTTTGCGTTTTGTCTAAACTTTACCTTTTCAAAATCATCTTGATTTAAAAAATTAGCATTATAAAGAATTCCTGCTCCACTTGGATTAGGACGCACAGGACTAGCTAATAAAGTATCTCTAACACTTTGCTTTAACCTATACTGATCTATTGCTAAAGGTCTAGGATCTATAATTGAAGTATAATTTCCCGACAAGAAAAACCCAACTAAAGGATCTGTTTTTGCTCCCGTACTATCTTTTTTCATTAATAATGGACCAGAAATAATTCCCTCCACCAAGTTGTAACCGTTGTGATCTAATCCATAAGTTTTATCACCAAACTTATAACCAGAAGTTACGTATTCAATTCCTCCAAAATATTCTCTTGAAGCTCCACGAGTTGTAATCGAAATAATACCACCTGTAACATCTCCATAATTTGCTGGTAATCCACCAGTCATAACAGCCACCTCTTCAATTGCAGATTTTGGAATTGCAGACGACCCTCTCACTTTTATACCATCAATATAATAATAAGTAGCATCACTTCTTGCACCCCTTATTGATTCTACACCTCCATTGGCATCGGTTTGAACACCCCCAACAGTTCCTGCAATTGCTCCTGCAGAACGTCCTGGCATTCGAGCCAATTCATCTCTAGAAACAGTACCTCCAGAAGACCCACCATCTTTATCAATCAATGGGACTTTATAAGTGATAATCTCTACACCTTCTAACATTTTACCTTCTTTTAAAACAAGATTTGGCAAAATCAATAACTTACTTCCCTTGATTACAATCCCTTCTGTTTTCTGACCTTGATAACCAACGCTAGTCACCTCTAAATCATATTTACCAGCTTCTAAACTAGAGATTTTAAAAACACCATCAAAATCGGTTGTTGCTCCTGTTTTTAAGTTTCCATTCTGAAACAAAGCGACATTCGCAAAAGGAAGCGGCTCTCCAGATTCATCGACAACAGTCCCTTTTAATGTTCCACTTCCTGACTGAGCGAAGGAAAATCCTAAGCTAAACAGGATAAAGAAAAACGATAAAGTAATTTTATTTAACATATATTTATTATTTAAATTCTTGTAATACAGATAGTTACACTCAAAAACAAGCCCAAAACAGACTCAAACACAACTATACATAAGTTGCAAAGAAAATAATTCTTTGTGAATAATTAACATTTTTTTAGCTTTTTTTTATTTTTTTACGCCTTTTAAGGAAATAAAGCTACAAATAACTTTCTAATTTAATCTTACAAAACTAGTTTTCGGTCAACTTGAACACACTATCGGCATACTAAAATGAAAATAGCGTCAAGAAAATTAAAATGTATTGATAAACGACAAAAAATCGGTTAATTTCCTTCGAGAAACAGGCACTAATTTTCCGGTACTAAGAATCGCTACATTTCCTTCGGAACGAGAAAACTCTTTTAAATGATGTTTTACATTTACAATATGAGATTTATGCACCCTATAAAAAACAGAGGAATCTAAATTTTGCTCATATATTTTTATATTCTTACTACTCAAGTGTCTTTTCCCATTTGTTAAATACAACATGGTATAATTATCACTTGCTTCAAGGTGTAATATTTCTTCATTCTTAAGAATTAAATAACCATTCCGAGTTGGAATACTAATTCGATCCAAAGCTTTGGGTTCTATAATTTCCGTTATAAATTGATTCACTTCTTTATTTGACCGTTGTTCAATTGTTCCATGAATTTTAGCCAATTTTAGACTTGTGTTTTGCAAATCTTCAATGCTAATTGGTTTTTCTAAATAATCAATCGCATTTGCCTTGAATGCTTTTAAGGCAAACTCATTATAAGCAGTTGTAAAAACAACTGAAAGATTATTTTCGGGAAGAGATTTCAATAAAGAAAAACCATCCTCATTTGGCATTGCTATATCTAAAAACAATACGTCGGGTGACAATTCTTTGATTTTGATACGTGCATCTTCTGCACTCTCTGCCAATCCAACAACTTCAATATCGTTACAATATTCGGTTAACAATATTTTTAAATTACTTCTGGCATTAAACTCGTCATCTACTATTAGTGCTTTCAATTTCATACGCTTCTTATTTGCTACTAAATTAACAAATTTTAAGAGAAAGACACCTCAAAATAAAGTTTAAAGGAATCATTCGATGTATAAACGGCTTAATCCTTTACGCAATTTTAGTAAAAAATTAACAAAAGTCAATTAATACTCAAACCAAATAACACCAATTGAATATTGAAATGCGCCTTAAAAAATAAAATTATTTATTTGGCGCATTTCATAATTTAATTGGCATAACACCCCTAATTAGAATAAATCAACTCTAATTAACAATCAATTTCAAAGTTCTTTCTTTCGTATTTGTTCTTATATTAATAAAATAAAAGCCTTTTGAAAACGAAGTAAAAGACACAGATTTATTAGCTGTTTGTAAGTATTCTACCATTTTCCCCAATGCATTATACACTTTAATTTCCTTCTCATTATTACTCGGAAAGCTTAATGCAAAATCACTATTTGTAGGATTAGGATATAAGTTTACAGCCAACGCTTCCGACTCCAAAATGCTAACAAACATATGAATAACTCCTACCCCATCTAAATCAAATCCCGAACTTGGGTAAGGCGTAGGAAAAGGATCATTTATTTGATTTCCTTGACTATCGTAACTGGTTTCGTTTGCATTTACAATTCCAATCACATCAATAATTTTTATGTGTGTAATATTATTAACATCTACATTCGCAGAATCTACTAAATCCTCCAAATCAAAAGGAGTTCCAAACCTCGCTCTATATTTCCCTGCAAGATTGTGAATATTAGTCGCATCCAAATCATCGAATCCTCCGATTTGAGTGGCAAAAGGAGTTTGAGAATGACTTGGAAAACGAACATAATCAACACCATTAGAACTCACTTCTACAAAAGCTAATTCTAAAAAATTATTGTCAAAAGAATTTTCAAAAACAGCAAAATCAGGGCCAGTTCCATTTATAATTGCATGCGTAAAAGTCAGTATTGCACTTCCTCCATCACCAAGACTCACGACATCATTATCTCCCGCCATTCCAACTCCACTTTGAGCAGAACCAACAGTCGCATACCCCAAAGACGGATCTAATATATTTTGGTAACCTCTTGTTACAATACAACCATCCGCCCACAAAACAAAAGCACTAGAATCCTTATACATCGCTGTTGTAGCGCTTGAGTCTGCATTAGGAGCATAACTCCCCTGACAAAAGAAAGTAGATGATGCTAGTAAAAATAGAAATAGTGTATTTTTCATAATTATTAAATAATGTTTTTTTATCTGTGCCACTCTACCAATTGAATGTTTTTTTTGGGCGTTTTAACAGGCTATTCACTAATAGTTTTTGTTTTTAAACAAAGTTTATCTAAGCAAAAAAGGAGCTCATAAAATCGCTCTTTTTAGCAAAGATAAACTAAATGTTAAAAAACAAAAAGCTACCGTTTCTATCCCTAACGCATTTCACTTTTATTTTCAATCATATTTACGGGTATGATTGATGGAGTTCGTTTGTCAATCACCCTTTGCTCCTACCATAAAAAACGGGACAAGCTATCCGCCAAGGGGGAATTTGATTTTAATTTTAATTTTAGACTTTCAAAAAAAAGCGTAGCAAATCTAACAAGTCAAAAAAACGATTAGCTAAATTCATTAATTCTTGAATCCTTCAATCATTTTCTGTAAAAAATAGCTCAACCGAAAAATTATCAATTAAAACAAACAACTAAATAGAGAACTAAAAAAGGAGTGCCCAACTAAATTTGGAACACTCCCTTATAAACGAACTAATC
>WFNC01000451.1 GCA_015488785.1 Flavobacteriales bacterium
CGGATTCTTTGGTTTCTTTGGCTTTAATTGATGAGATTAATTTACGTGGCTTTCCAAGTAAAGATATGATTGGAAATAAATCTTTTTATGCGGCTTTAGAAATCTTAATACATTTCGGCTTAAGTAAATCGGACATAATTTTACAGCCTATATTAGATTCTGCATTTTCAGCAAGTAAATTAAGTCTCGAGCAGTACGTATATATCGTTGATTGTCAGAACGTCAAAAGCGGACGGCCACAGCTGTATTGTGGGTGTCTTCCGCATCAATTTGAAAGCCTTACTAGAGAACAGAAAGATTCCGTGTTGGTTAATCGAAAAAGAATAGGATTACTTTCAATAAGGTATAAATATGGAGGAAAATGGAAAGAAATGAAGTAGAGGAACTTTTTCTTTTGATTGATTCACATAAGTTAATTAAAAGAGACAAGTTTGTTCCGTTGAGTAACCTACTTAAATTTAAAATATGAAACGAATACTAATAACAATATTTCTGTCAATAATTCTGTTTTTTGTAAAAGCTCAAAACATTAACGCTTTTTATAAGCAAATAAATATTGCTACAAACTATGCTAAAACAGGAAAAGCAGATAGTGCAATCACGATTTTTGAAGATGCTTTTAGTAAAGTTGATTACGTTAATATTGCTTATTTAAAAAGGGCGATGAAACTATCCAAAGCTTTAAAAGATAAAAAAAGAGTTATAAAATATAAAAAACAAAAAAATGGAGCAAATGATGATTTAGGTAAAATTATAGACAGTCTTGTTAGATTTGATATTAATTTAAGGAACAAAAAGATATATAGAAAACAAAAGTTTTTACGAAGATGTATAGCAGATTCGTCTTGTGATAAATCTAGTAAAAAGTTTCTGAAGTGTTATAGTTTACAAAAGAAAATAGACGAAACGAATTTGTCTAACGTTATATGTTTGTTAAATTTATTTGATAAGTTTGGTTTTATAGGAGAGGAACTAGTAGGTAAAAAAAGAAGTAGAACCTTAGCTGTAATTGTAATGCTCATTCATTTTGATGCAGATACAAATAATAGAATCTTAGATTCAGTTTTATTAAAGGCTCTTTACAATGGGAGGTTGACTCCTTATTATTATAGTACGATTATTGATCGCCATTTGTTTTATGTGGAGACAGATGAGGTTTCTAAGTTTGAGGTACAAAAATATTGGACTTGGCCTTATTCTATTAATGAAAAGTTAAATTTTGATAAAGAAAAAGTTTTAAAATTAAGAGAAGGGATTGGTATGTATGGTTCTGATGTTTGGCAAGAAAAAATAGGGAATAATTGGGTACTTAAAAATAAGTATAACTATAATTAGCTTTTTTTATTGATCTTTATTGGAGCTGAAACTATATTGAAAAAGTATATGATGTAGCTTAAAATATATTTTTTATTCTTTCAATATTTTTACATAATGAAAATCTAATGAATTGGATGAATAATTAAAGATTTATGAAGGAAACTTCCTGAAACCTATTTATTACTTGTAGAGAGCTGATAATTAGAATATTAAGCTAATTCTTGTTTGAGAATGTAACGCGCTGGTTTCTAGTAGTTTATTCAAATTAGTGTATTCGCTCTCAATATTCACTAGGTTTGTTTTTGTAATTAAATACACATTTAAATCAATCTAATAGAACTAAAATTTTTATTAATCAAATTACAATTGTATATTCGCAAACTTAATTTTTTGAATTTAGATAAAATATAATGGCAGTAATTGGACAAATTAGAGAGAAATCAACCTTATTAGTAATTTTTGTAGGACTTGGTTTATTATTATTTATAGTGCCTTTCGATAGGGTTGCAGGTTTCTTTTATGGAACAGGTGAACAACCAATAGGAAGTATAGACGGGGCTAAAATAATGGATTCAGAATGGCTTTACACTAGAAGAGTTGATAGTAGAATTAACAATTTGAGAAATCAGTATAGAAATGCTGGGCAAGTTTTAATTTTAGACGAACAACAAAACGAACAAATTAAAAATAACGTTTGGAGTCAGATGATTGTCGATACATTGTACGGTGAACAGTTGGCTGAAATTCCATTGCAAGTAGGAGATAAAGAATTGAACCAAGTTTTGATTTACGGAGAAAATCCTTCTAAAATCATACAAGAAATGTTTACTTTTAACGGTCAATTTGTTAAAGATTCTGTTAAACCAGGAATAGACAAGTACTTAGTTAGTGGTAAAAATGCCAAAGCAATGCTTTATTATAATGTTGAACTTCCAATCAAAAAAGAAAGAAAAACAGACAAATATAATAAAATGGCTAAGTTTGGCGTTTATGCAACACAGCAAGATGCAAAGCGTAAGTACATCGAAAAAAATACGAAAGCATCAATTCGTTATGCATTCAAAGAGTTTAGTACAATTCCAGATTCTACTGTAAAAGTTTCAGATGCTGATTTAAAAGCTTATTTTAATGCGCACAAAAATGAAACGAAATGGGAGCAAGAGTCAGAAACAAGAACAATTGATTATATAACAATAAACGTTTCTCCATCGGCTGACGATAAGCAAAAAGCAATTGCTACAATGGAAAGAAAAAAGCAAGCTTTTGCTAAAACAACAAACGATTCATTATTTGTCGCAAATAATGCAGCTACTAAAATTGATGCAAATCAGCAACAACAACAAAACCAATATCAAGCTAAAGCTTTAGAAGTTTACCCAACTGAACCTTACAAGCCAGGTAGCGGCGTTTTTTCTGTGTCAACAGACGAAGCAATTACCGCAGCTAATAAAGGTGATGTTATTGGACCTGTTGTAGAAGGAAATAAAATACAATTGATTAAAGTTAGAGATATTGTAACTAAAAATGAAGTTACAGTAAGACACATTTTGGTGAAAGCTGATGAAGCTAATGCTGAAGAGTTCAAAAAGAAAAAAGCCTTTGCGGATTCTTTATTAAGAGTTTTAAAAGCAGATCGTTCTAAGTTTAAAGAATTTGTTTATCAGTATTCTGAAGATCCAGGTTCTAACCAACCAGGGAAAGATGGAGAATACACTTTTGATAAAGATATTAACTTTGTGCAAGAATATAAAGATTTCGGGTTCAACAAACCGGTAGGAGCAATGGAAATTGTAAAAACTTCTTTTGGATTTCACATTATGGAGAACTTAAAAAGAGGTGATAACTCTTATAAGATGATTGCGATTGTAGATGCAAATGTAGTTCCAAGTAAATTGACAAAAGATTTAGCTTATACTGAAACTGTTGATTCTTTTTATAAGCTAGCAAAAGCTAAAGGATTTGAAGCTGCTGCTGCTGAGTTGAATAAAGAAATTAAAACAGCAAAAAATGTAAGAGTTGAAAATCCGTTTATCGGAGAACTAGGAAAGAATATGCCGTTAGTAAAATGGAATTTTAATCACAAGGTAGGAAGTATTTCTGATCCAGAATTTATTAATGACGAAACATTAGCAATTACTTATTTGAAAAGCGCTGAACATGAAGGTGTTCCAACGTTTGAAGGAATTAAAGAGTTGATGAAGCCTTACGTAGTAAAAGAGAAGAAAGCAGAAATGTTATTGAGTAAAGTTGGTTCTAGTACATCTTTAGAGGATGTAGCTAAAGCAATTGATGCGCCACTTCAACCTGCAGATATCGATTTAAGTATGAATAATTTACCTGGACTAGCAGGGGCAATTGAGCCAGAAGTTATTGGGACAATATTCGCAACAGAAGCAGGAACAACAACTAAAGCAATAAAAGGGAATAACGGTATTTATGTAGTAGAAGTTACTGGTAAGACTGCAGTTCCGATTACTGAAGCAACAGACTATAGTGCTGAAAAAGGAGCAATCACAAGTGAATTGAGAGCTAATGTTGAATCTAAGTTGATAGAATCATTAGCTAAGGCTGTTGATTTTAAAGATTGGAGAATGAAACAACAAATCATGAAGAAGAACTAATTTAGATTTAATTCTAAATTAAAAAGAGGAAAACAAATCGTTTTCCTCTTTTTTTGTTTTAATAATTTTTTAATTTAGTACTATGATTATTAAGTCTTGTCTTGTAAATAGGGTTCACTGAAAAAGTCTAAAAAGTATATCATATGAGGCGACAAAACGAAGCTGTATGCATATACTGCGAGTTGCAGGCAACGAAATAGGGTGTGCTTTTTAGGCTAACGACTATTCAACTGCACTAAAATTCTTAGTATAATA
>WFNC01000452.1 GCA_015488785.1 Flavobacteriales bacterium
AAACCTCAAAAAAAATATTTTTGACTACCATTTACTTTTAGAATTATCACGAAAAATAACAACTCCACCAATGGAAATAGGTATAAAAGCCGAGTTTTTTCTAATTCCTACGAAGTTTAAATATACAATTACAGAACAGCCTTATGGAGGGGATGCAATTATAAACGATTTAACTATAAAACAGAACCATCCTAGTTTATCCTTTGGTTTTTTTTGCAGAGTATTTATAAAAAAATAATCCTATGAGAACATTTATCTTAATATTCTTACTCTCTTTAATCACACTATCATGCAATAGCGTAAAAGAGAAAACAAAAGAAATAATTAATAAGAGTGGGGAAACCGTAGGAAAAGCAGCATCCGAATTCATTGAAGGCGCATCCGAAGGAATAGACCAAACATTAAAATGCGAAATCACGCTTTCAGAAGAGTTGAAAAAACAAGGATTAAGTACAGGGAAATACTCAATAACAAACGACTCGACAGGTGGAAAAGATAACCAATTGACACTCTATCTAATATTTGAAAAAGATTTTGACACAATTTTAACAGCAAAAGCTTTTGACAAAGAAGGATTAGAGACTGGGAGAACAAAATTAACGGTAAAAGGGATAGCAGGCAATGCACAATACTTTGACTTCATATTTGACAAACGAATGGCATTGGAAGCAAAAAGTAAAATAACAATAGAATAAAAAGCAAAAAGCTATAAAGATTGAGTATAAAAACCTTACTTTTGCAACTTATTTAAATTTTTATTATGATTTATTCAATGACTGGTTTTGGTAAAGCTGAAAGCAATATCGGAACAAAAAAAGTAACAATTGAACTAAAATCAGTTAATAGTAAGGCTTTTGACTGTAATTTAAGAACTCCTAGCTTTTTTAGAGAAAAGGAAATGGAAATAAGGAGCTTTCTTTCGAAAGAATTGGTGCGTGGTAAAATCGAAATGAATGTAAACTACACAAGCCTAGAAACCGAACAAAAAAACTTCATAAACAAAGGCTTAGTAAAACAATACTACAACGACTTACTAGAAATTGCTAACGAATCGGACATCAGTAATAAAGATAAAATCGACTTCTTGTCTATCGTAATGAAAATGCCCGATGTAATGCGAGCAGAAAAATCAAAACTAAGTAAAGAAGATGCCAGAGCTTATGTAGAATTGGCAAAAGAAGCAGTCGCAAATTTCAATCAATTTAGAGAAGAAGAAGGAAAATCGTTACAAAATGATATTTTTTCGAATGTAAATAATATTTCTAGCCTTTTGGAACAAGTTATCCCCTTTGAGCAAGAAAGAATTGAAACTGTAAAAGCCAGAATTCAAAAAAACCTAGAAGCACTTTCAGAAAAACCAAACATCGACGAAAATCGTTTTCAACAAGAAATGATTTACTACATCGAAAAACTAGACATTTCTGAAGAAAAAGTAAGATTGAAAGCACATTGCGAGCATTTTATAAAAACAGCTGAAGAAACCAGTATTGCTAAAGGAAAAAAACTAGGTTTTATAACCCAAGAAATTGGAAGAGAAATAAATACACTAGGTTCTAAAGCAAATCATGCTGAAATGCAAAAGATAGTTGTACTAATGAAAGACTCATTAGAAAAAATAAAAGAACAAATATTAAACGTCCTTTAATAAATGGCTGAGAATAAAAAACACAAAGCAATCATATTTTCAGCACCATCGGGAGCAGGAAAAACAACAATTGTACATCATTTATTGAGCGTTTATGACGAATTAGCTTTTTCTATTTCTGCTTGTAGTCGCCCAAGAAGACATAACGAAAGAAAAGGTAAGGATTATCACTTTTTATCTATCTCTGATTTTAAAAACAAAATCGAAAACAACGAGTTTGTAGAGTGGGAAGAAGTTTATAAAGACAATTTCTACGGAACGCTGATTGCCGAAGTAGAACGAATTTGGGACGAAGGAAAAACAGTAATATTTGACGTAGATGTAGTTGGAGGACTAAACTTAAAAAAATATTTTAAGGAAAAAGCATTAGCCATTTTTGTAAAACCACCATCTGTTCAACACTTAGAAGACAGACTAAGAACCCGAGAAACAGAAACCGAAGCCTCAATCGCCAGAAGAATCGGAAAAGCAGGAATAGAACTAGAGAGAGCTCAAGAGTTTGATTACGTTCTACTAAACGACAAATTAGAAGAGACTTTTGAAGAAGCAGAAAGAGTTATAAAAGATTTTTTGAAAAAATAGTTTTTTAGAAATTTTATTGAAGTTGAATCGTATAGCTTGATATAACTAATATCCAAAATGAAGCTTAGTCATTGCTGACAGTTGTTACTATTCTTTTCACTTCTTTCAGTAATAATCTGGGCGTATTATAATCAGGATTTGATTGATATAATGACACTTCATTTTGAATATTTTCTATTGAATTTATTAAGTTTGTATTTTTAATATTTGATGTAAACAAAAGATTATTTGGATTGATAAAACCATTTTTGATTGAACTATCCACTTTTTTGTGACACCTACATTTGTTTTCAGGATTGATAATACCACAATTATTATTTAAGAATTGGTGTAAATTTTTTCTAGTTCTCGAAAGTCTTTTTCGAAAATTCTCAGGTGTAATAGCTAATATGATTGCCCCTTCTTTACTATTAAACTCTAAAATTTCTCCCAATATATAAATCATTCTATTATCTTCATTTAAACATTGTAACATTGCATTAGAGCAACCGATTTTCGCTTCTTGAATTAATAAATTTTGCTCTGCTTGATTTTTAGTATAATCAATCGAATTTGACAAACCTTGACTTAATTGTTGTTCGTATATTTCAAAATTTAATGAACTTGCATTGTTTTTCTTTTTTATATTGAGTAGGTGATTGGATGCTAACCTATACACCCAAGTAGTAAAAGCACTTCTTTGATTAAAACTGCTTAAATTAGTGATAACTTTTATCAGTATATCTTGCGTTGCATCTTTAGCATTATCAGGATGCCAAAGCATCCTGATAGCTAAATTATAAATTAAATCTTGAATTTCTATTACAACTATTTCAAGGGCTTTCTTATCTCCCTTTACTGCTTTTTGAACTGTTTCTTCCATGTTATTCATTTCTATAAAAATATGCGATTATAATACCTGTTGCAACAGTTGCTAATGTATCAAATATTCCTGAAATTAACATTGGTAATGGAGGTGTTATTGCCCAACCTGCAACAATTAAATGTCCAGCAATAAACACCATTCCTCCAACAATTAATCCCCAAACAATTCCTTTCTTAAACCATTTTGCTTTGAAAGAAAAATATTGATATCCTAAAACCATAAAAAGTGTTAGCAAAAAATACCCTCCTAATAATGAAAACATCTCTAATCCTTCTTCTTGTGTTCGTACCGTGTTATTAAACATTGAATTTAATAATGGATTTAGAATAAAGACTGCAATCAATGTTGCAACTACATTATTGACTATAAAACCAATTCCTAAACTTAAACTAAAATTTTTCATATCTATTTGTTTTCAAGTATTGATTTAAGTACTTCCAATTCTTCCATTAATCCAGAGATCCCTTCTTTTTCCCAAATAACATCTGGCATTCCGTTTGGTTGAAATAGTGTAAACATATATTCACATCCGTTTCCATTCTTTATTAATCGAGTTGGAATAGGTTCGCCACCTCCAAGAACAATGTCTATTGTTCCTGTTTTTCTATCTGAGCTAAATTCTAATGGCATTTCTCCAAATGGTGTTACTGCTATAAATCCGTTTTCTACTTCCTTTACATCTTTCATAAAGTTTACTGCCCATTCCTTTTGTGTTAAGGGATTTGAAATGTAGTCAAATGCTTTTTCATATTCAGCATTGATACTAATTGTCTGTGTTGTTACTTTTCTCATTTGTTCTCTTTTTAAGCGTTTATAAATTTGTTATCTATTCTATTAGACAAAATCAGATTAACAAGTGTGACACGTTTTTGCTTTTTTTAAAAAAATTAACACCACCAAACGAATAACTTACCATTAATGGAGTACAGTTGATCTTTAAAAGAAGGTATTCTTTGCGTTAGGGATAGAAGTGATAGCTTTTTGTTTAAAAAAAATAGTTATACTTGCCTAAAAAGAGCGACTTTAGAAGCTCCTTTTTGGGATATACTCAAACCAAATAGCTTTACGGGTTTTATTCTTGTTGATTCAACCCATAACTGCGTTAAAAAAAATCGTAGTAGCCAGTTACAACTCATTTTTTTGCCTTATTATGAATTAAATCAACATCGCCTAAAAAACCGGAAAGCTAATCGGTTTGAGTATAGTAAAACTTTTTTTTAAACAAAAACTACAAACGAATAGCCTGTTTAAACGCCCAAAACTGAAACTTTTAGTATTTTTGTAAACGGATAATTAATAGCGACTAAATATGGAAGATTTTTCAATAGATATAAACAAGTTAATTTGGGGAGAAAATAAAGAATTTTCTAAAAGGATAGGATTGTACTTTGGGACTTTTAACCCTGTTCATGTTGGTCATTTAATTATTGCCAATCACATTGTAGAAAACACACCGTTGGATGAAGTTTGGTTTGTTGTTTCGCCTCACAATCCTCACAAAAAGAAAGCGAGTTTATTGGAAGATTATCACCGCCTTAATTTGGTTAAAGAAGCGATAGAGGACAATGATCGATTACGAGCGTCTGATATTGAGTTTAAGTTGCCTCAGCCGTCTTACACTTCGACAACCTTAGCCTACTTACAAGAAAAATATCCTAAAAAAGATTTTACACTTATCATGGGGGAAGATAATCTTCGTTCGTTACACAAATGGAAGAATTTTGAAACAATAATTGAGCATCATAAAATAATTGTTTACCCACGCCACCAAACCATACAAGAACAGTCTTTGGTTGAACCGACTGTTGATACAGATAAAATTGCAGTACTTAAAGATGTTCCGTTTATGGATATTTCGGCTAGTTTTATTCGTAAAGCTATAAAGGATGGAAAAAGCGTAAAATACCTACTGACTGCTCCTGTTTTAAAATACATTGATGAAATGAATTTTTATAAATAAGAATTTCTAATAGATAAGCACTTCATTTGCTTAAAAACACTTATATTCGTTGATTATGTTCAAAAATCTTTCAAAATTTCAGAAAAGGGTGATGGTTTTCCTATCGTTTTCCTTTGTTATTAGTTTTATAATAATCGGCATTTTATTGGCGGCACTAACCGTTATGGGACTTCGATTAGAAGTGATAGGTAGTACAATGGAGGAAATGGCAATACAACACATTGTTACTGATGTAAATGTAAAAGAAGACATCCCGCTAAATTCTGCAATTACTGTTACCGATGATTTGACTGTCAATATTGATATGTATATTGAAACAGAAATTCCTTTTACAGCAAACATTCCTGTTTCTGAAGAAATGTTGGTTCCCATAAGAATGGGCGTAAAAGATTACATCGAATTAGATACCTTAATATGGGTAACAGAGCCAATTACTATTTTGGTGGATGATACGATTCCTTTGGATCAAAAAATGAAAGTTACCCTGTTTGGTAAAGATAAAGGGCCTTCGTTTCCAATTAAATCTAAAATTCCTTTGAAGCAAAGTTTGTTAATTGATTTTGCCGGTCCTCTTCCAGTAAAAAGTACGATTCCGATTGACATGTTGATTATAGATACCCTTCCGATTGGGATTGAAATGAGTATTCCTGTTGATGTAATGGTTCCTGTTAAAATTCCAATTAAACAAGCTGCTCGAATCAGTTTTACAGGTCCAATGCCTGTAGATGCAATGATTCCGATAGAAATGAATATTCCTGTTGATATTCCTCTAGAAGAAACTTCTTTAGCTTTTTACTTTAGAAAACTAGCAAAAGGTTTGAAAGGACTAACAAGCATGAGTTTGGACGATGTTTTGAAGACTGAAGAGACGAAAGAAAAATAGGTTTATCCTATTTTAATGCGAATAAGATTCAATAAGTTTAAAATTATATCAAATTGTAATAAGGTTAAAAAGTGTATCTTTAATCTAAGAATAGACCTATATCGTTTGATATGAGCTTTCTTTTTATACTATTCTAAACATAACAATTGTAAACAATGCCTGAAATTAAAATCAATTCTCTACAAGAAAACATAGAATTAAAAGATTTTAAATTAAACTCTTTACTAGAGGTTACAAAGGCTATAAACGAAAATTTTAAGGTCGATAAACTACTCAAAATATATGAGTACATCTTAAAAGAACAGTTGGCTATAACTAAACTCGCGCTTTATAATTTTGTTGGAGAAGATTGGAATACTTTGCTGCGATACGGAGCAAAAGGATTGGCTAAAAAAATAAATGTAAAAGATGATTTATTACATTTTAAAGAAATTACCGTTATCGAGTCTTCGGCAAATGATGCTTTAAATACATTTGACATTGCTATTCCCGTTTTGCACAAAGAAAAGCCTTTAGCTTTTTTACTTTTGGGAGATTTAGACATTTCTGATTCTTCTGAGAACAATGCTATGAGTCACATGCCTTTTATTCAAACGTTGACCAATATTATAATGGTTGCAATAGAAAATAAGAGGTTAGCAAACGAAAGTATAGAACAGCAAATTACCAACAAAGAACTTGAAGTTGCGGCTCAAATGCAAGCGATGTTGCTGCCTTCGGATTTACCGACTAACGATAAGATAGAGGTTGCCGCTCTATACGAAAGTTTACAATTGATTGGAGGAGATTATTATGATTTTATAAAATTAAATGAAAATGAATTTGTGTTTTGCATCGCTGATGTAAGCGGTAAGGGAATTCCTGCGGCTTTACTAATGAGTAATTTTCAAGCAAACTTAAGGGCGAACATTAAGTATAACCATCATCAACTCTCAATGGAAGATGTGATTATAGAGTTGAATAAGAATGTAAATGATGCTGCACAAGGAGAAAAATTTATTACCTTCTTTTTTGCTTATTATAATTGTGAAACCAAAATTCTAAAATATGTAAATGCTGGACACAACTACCCTATTTTGTTTAACAAAAACAAAGTAGAAGAACTGAATGAAGGGTGTATCGGATTGGGAATGTTCGACACTATTCCAGCTATAAATGTTGGGGAGATTTCAATAAGTCCAGACAGTATTTTAATTTGTTTTACTGATGGTTTGGTGGAGTTAGAAAACAAAAATGGAGTCCAATTCGAAACTGAAAGACTAACAGATTTAGTGCAAAGAAACAGTACTTTGAGTATTGAAGAATTAAATAACTTAATCTTTTTAGAGTTAGACAAATTTAAAGGAAATCAAGAATATTTAGATGACACAGCGATTCTTAGTTGTCGATTTTTTTAATAATTGAGCGATGAAGAATACCGAAATTATTACAGCTCACAATGTTATTATTCAATATGAAATAGCATCTTTACCACTAAGAATTGGTTCATTTATGATTGATGTAGCGGTCCTATTAGGATACTTTTTTGTTTTAAATATGCTGATGGTTATTTTTACGGTAAGTGAAGTAAATTTATTTGAAGAAACTTCTGGTATCGCTTCATTTGTGTATGTTTTATTTCTTTTTCCTGTCTTTTTTTATTCCTTTTTTATGGAGTCTTTTTTTTCGGGACAAACCGTTGGGAAATTAGCCCTTGGTTTACGTGTTATAAATATAAAAGGGGCAAGTCCATCTATTGGAGATTTGTTTCTTCGATGGACTTTTAGAATGGTAGAAATCGTAGGTTCTTTTGGAGCTATTGCAGTACTATCGATTATGATAAACGAAAACAACCAACGGATTGGAGGGTTGGTTTCCAATACATTGGTCATTCAATTAAAACCGTCTAGAAATTACTCGATTAAAGATATTTTAAAATTAAAAAGTACAGAAAATTACAAAGCGACTTACCCAGAAATTGTAAAATTTACCGATGACGATGTTCTATTTATTAAAAATGCATTGGAAAGACATAAAAAATTTAAAAACAAGAATCACAATCAAATCATATTGGAATTAAGCAAACGCTCTGCAACAATGTTAAACCTAGATAAAGAACCTAAGAATAAACTAAAGTTTTTAAAAACCTTGGTACAAGATTATGTTGTTTTGACGAGGTCGTAAACCTTCAATTTACCTTACTAAAAAGGATTGTAAATCCACTTTCCTTTGGTTGAAATATATCCCGCTTTTCCATCTTTTATAACTTGCATGATTGTATTTGAAACGTATATTATTTTTTCGAATTCTACGGGGACAATTAGTTCTCCATTGTAATTGTATATCCCTTTTTTTGGAAATTCTTTTGCTTGCATTGTATTTTTTGCGATTGGTTTTATATTCTGATAAGACGCTACGCTCAATAGATTTCCGTCTCGGTTCAATACTTGCCAACCTCTTCTTGTTTTTACGGTTGCAATCCCTTTTACAAA
>WFNC01000453.1 GCA_015488785.1 Flavobacteriales bacterium
ATAAGAGACAGTAATAGGTCAGGATTATGCTCGTTTTATTGTAAAGAAAAAATACTTTTACGACAGTTCAATTCCTCAATATCTTGAATTTTCAAAAACGAGTAGTTTAAAAAAAGAAGAACTAAAATCTTTTTTTAAAGAAACTTATGGCTTCAATTTAGACTATAGCTTAATTTCTGAAACAAAAGATAACCTTGGGTTCTTACATTCTAAATATCAACAAAAAATAGCAGGTATAAAAGTTGAAAATGGAATGTTTTACGTTCATAGCAAACAAGGTGTCATAAAATCAATTAATGGATTTATTAAAGAAGAAAAAAAAGGAGCAGTAAATATCGTCCAATCAAATGAAACAGAATGCTTACAAAAAGCCCTTGATTTTGTAGGAGCAGAAGAATATAAGTGGGAGAATGAAAAAGAAGAAAAATGGTTGAAGTTGACAACCAAAAATAGATATGCAACTTTTTTTCCTAAAGGAGAGTTGGTTTGGTATTCTTCAACTGATTCTCATTTGTCTCCTTCTACATTAGCTTACAAATTTGAGATTTATGCAACAAAACCACTTTCTAAAGCAAACATCTTTGTAGCTGTAGAAACATTAAAAATATTGGGAAGAGATGAAATTATTCATCACATAGATGCTGTAGGGTCAGCTACTACAGGGTATAGCGGAAACCAGAATATAACAACTGATTATACAGGTTCGATGTATCGATTAAGAGAAGCAGGTAGAGGAAATGGAGTAGAAACTTATGATATGCAAAATGATGTAAATTATTCTAACGCCATTGATTTTACAAATACATCTAATAATTGGGCTTCAGGAACTCCACAAACATACTTGTTTGCTTTAGATGCTCACTTTGGAGCTGAAATGACTTATGATTATTATTTAAATAAGCACAATCGAAACAGTATTGATGGAAACGGCTTTAAACTGAAAAGTTATGTTCATTATGATCTAAACTACGGAAATGCATTTTGGAATGGAAACGAGATGACTTATGGAGATGGAACTTCGGGAGTATCTCCTTTTACTACTTTGGACGTTGTAGGACATGAAATTACGCACGGTTTGACATCAAATACAGCAGGACTTATTTACTCCAACGAATCTGGAGCATTAAACGAATCATTTAGTGATATTTTTGGTGTTTCTATTGAATGGTTTGCTAAACCATCACAAGCCAATTGGCTTATAGGAGATGAAAGAGGTTCTATAATTCGAAATATGGGAGATCCAAATTCTGTAGGAGATCCAGATACTTATAAAGGAGCAAATTGGGTGTTTGGAACTTCAGATAATGGAGGAGTTCATACCAATAGCAATGTTCAAAATTATTGGTTTTATTTATTGGTTAATGGAGGTTCTGGAACGAATGACAATGGTGATGTTTATAATGTTTCTCCTCTAGGGCAACTAAAAGCAGAGAAAATAGCATTTAGAAATTTAACGAATTATATAATTAGTACTTCAAACTATAATGAAGCGAGGTATTACTCAATTCAAAGTACAATTGATCTATATGGAGCTTGCTCTCCTGAAGTTAAATCGGTTGTAGATGCCTGGTTTGCCGTAGGAGTAGGAAATGCTTACGTATCAGGTGTGTCAGCGGAATTTTCTACTGATATAGCTGTGAGTTGTCAAGCTCCTTTTACAGTTGATTTTCAAAACTTATCTGTAAATGCTAGTTCGTACACTTGGAATTTTGGAGATGGAACAACATCCTCATTAGCTTTTCCAACTCATACCTATACAGTAGCAGGAGTTTATAATGTTTCTTTAGTTTCTGATGGAGGTTCATGTGGTAGTGATCAAGAAATAAAAAATGCTTTTATTGAAATTGACGAAACCTTACCTTGTACTGATATGATTCCAAACGTTACAGTGACTAAAACGATTTGTGAAGGCGTACTATTTGACGATGGAGGAGAGAATGGAAATTACACTTCAAATCAGAATAGCTATGCTTTAATCTCTCCCAATTCAGGTTTACCTTTTGATTTGAATATTGATTTAATTGATATTGAAGCTGAGTCAGGATGTGGATATGATTATTTGAAAATATATGATGGAACTAGCGCTAGTAACTTAATCGCTACCATTTGTAATGGTTCAACAATAGGTTCTTCAGTACATAGTTCTTCCGGAAGTCTTTATTTACATTTTCATTCGGATGTTGCTGTCGAGAATAATGGATTTAAAGTCAGTTGGAATTGTACAGAGGGAGCAGATGTTATAGAGACAGAGAATACCTGCATGGGGACTAATTCTGATTCAGGAGGCGAAACAGGAGGTTATAGTAATGATGAAATTTCTGTAGTTGTAATTGCTCCAATTGGAGCAACTCAAGTTTCAGTTAGTTTTACTGAATTCGATGTAGAGGAAGAAGCAAATTGTAATTATGATTATGTTGCTGTTTACGATGGGAATTCCGTTAATGCTCCTTTAATTGGTAAATATTGTAATGGGAATGTTCCTCCTTCAGTTATTCAATCATCAGGAAATGCATTAACAATCAAATTTTTCTCAGATTTTTCCTTAACAAAAGAAGGTTTTGTATATAATTGGACTTGCGAAACAAGTGGAGTAGGGGTTCAAGAAAATTCTACTCAGCAAGTTTCTGTTTATCCTAATCCTACACAAGGAATATTTAAAATCGAATTTTCAGGAATAAATAATTTATCATTTGTTTTAAGAGATTTATTAGGCAAAGAAGTGCTTTCTAATAAAAACTATTCTTCAAATTCAGCTATTGACATTTCTCAATTGGCTAAAGGAACTTACTTATTAGAATTATATGATAATGGAGTTTTAATCGATATTAATAAATTGATTTGTAATTAAGACTTATTTAAAAGAATGAAACTAGAACCGATCAAGAAGAGATTATAAGTTAAAATAAAACATTAAAATGAATTGAGTAAATACTAAACGCTATTTACTCAATTCTGTATTTTCCGCTTTACTTTTATTTTCTTCTTCAAAAAAACCGTCGGATATTAGCCAAGCAACCAAACCAATAAGAAGTAAAAACAAAAACATTTTTTTATTCTGATACAATGGAACTTTCGGGCGCTTTGTAAACTCATTATAGCTAACATTTAGTTGCTTAAAGTTTTTATACTTCGCTATCACTTCGTCCGAAGGAATAGGCGTTTCTTTATTTTCTCTATTTATTTTATATTTCTTCATTTAGCATGAAGGATTTGTTTTTTTAACTTTTCTAATGCTCTATAAACTCTAATCTTAGCAGTCACCGGTTTTAACCCAAGAACTGCACCAATTTCTTTAAAAGAAAGCTTTTCAAAAAATCGCATTTCAATCAATTCTGCAGTAGGCAAAGGTAAATCGTTTAAAGCATTTATCATCATTTCTTGCGCTTTAATATCTTCAGGTGATTTTATTTCTTCTAAAAGGGACACAACGTCATTCTCTAAAATTTCAACAGTTGTATTCTTATTGCTCGCTCTAAAATGCAAATTCACTTCATTACTCGCAATTCGATAAAGCCACGAAGAAAATGGAAATCCCATGTGTTTGTATTTTTTTATATTCAATAATGCTTTCAAAAAAACCTTAGAAGTCACATCGCCAGCAACGGCTTCATTTTTTACTTTTTTGAAAACAAATATATAAATAGGTTTAAAATACAAATCATACAAAGGAGCAAAATGAGCAGGATTAAGCTTAGCAGCATCAATCTGTCGTTTTTCTAAGGCTATATTCCTACTCTTATTACTCTTTTCCAAAACTGGGTTTGTTATTAATTCACTTTGTCTAATGCAAAGAAATACTAATGGTACATATTAATTGATAAAAAAATTGTTTTTTTTAAAATAAAGTTCATATTCACCATTTTAATTACCTTTACAAACTAGTTCTACGGGGGTAGATGTGGGTATAAATTATTTTTTTGTAAACAGCACAAAGTTATTTTTTGTTTAAGAACATTAAAAATAACATTGTACATAATACGTAGTACATTTTACAATAGATACAATGACAAAAATAAAGACAATTTCTTTTATCGGCTCAGGAAACGTAGCTACC
>WFNC01000454.1 GCA_015488785.1 Flavobacteriales bacterium
ACTCTGAATGAAAAACATGAGACGAGAAGATTCAAGACTTTAATTTTGGTGTTACAATCTGTAGAGGTATTCTTTTTAATGTCGAAGATTGCGTTAGGGATAGGAGCTTTGTTTGAGCTCTTTTTTATTCCGTTTTTTTTAACGGAACAAAAAAAGCGAGTGCGGATAGCCCGCTCGAACGCCCAAAAGAAGAAAGTTTTAGTTAATTTTTAATAATAAAAAAGATTTATAGTACTAATTTCCACCAAAAGAATATCTTTGCGCCTTAAAATTTTAAATAACAAGATGGAATCAATTAGAAACATTGCAATTATAGCCCATGTCGATCACGGTAAGACTACATTGGTAGATAAAATCATTCACGAAGCTCAAATATTAGACGATCGTAAAGAACACAAAGACTTAATATTAGATAACAATGATTTAGAGAGAGAAAGAGGAATTACTATTCTTTCGAAGAATGTTTCTGTTACTTATAAAGGAACAAAAATAAACATTATTGATACTCCTGGTCACGCCGATTTTGGTGGAGAAGTAGAACGTGTATTGAAAATGGCAGATGGTGTTATCTTATTGGTAGATGCTTTTGAAGGAGCGATGCCTCAAACACGATTTGTATTGGGTAAAGCTTTAGAATTAGGTTTAATGCCGATTCTTGTGGTTAACAAAGTAGATAAAGAAAACTGTCGTCCTGATGAAGTTCATGAAGAGGTTTTTGACTTAATGTTTAACTTAGAAGCAAACGAAGATCAATTAGAATTCGAAACATTATATGGTTCGTCTAAACAAGGTTGGATGAGTATGGATTGGCAAAAGCCAACTGAGAACATCACTACTTTATTAGATGTTGTTTTAGATAAAATACCAGAAGCTCCATATAACGAAGGAACACCACAAATGCAAATTACGTCATTAGATTTTTCTGCATTTACAGGTAGAATCGCTATTGGGCGTTTGTTTAGAGGAGATTTAGAAGTAGGTAAAGATTACAAATTATGTAAGGCTGATGGTACGACTAAAAAAGTAAGAATTAAAGAATTACACGTTTTTGAAGGCTTAGGTAAAGCTAAGGTTGATAAAGTAAGAGCTGGAGAAATCTGTGCTATTATTGGTATTGAAGGATTCGAGATTGGTGATACAATTGCTGATTTAGAAAACCCTGAAGCATTACCAAGAATTACGGTTGATGAACCAACGATGAGTATGTTGTTTATGATTAACAACTCACCATTTTTTGGTAAAGAAGGTAAGTTTGTAACTTCTCGTCACTTAAGAGATCGTTTGTATAAAGAGTTAGAAAAAAATCTTGCATTAAGAATTGAAGATGGAGAATCTGAAGATCGTTTTAATGTATTTGGAAGAGGTATTCTTCACTTGTCTGTATTGATTGAAACAATGCGTAGAGAAGGATTTGAATTGCAAGTTGGGCAACCACAAGTAATTACAAAAATAGAAGATGGTAAAAAGGTAGAACCTTTCGAAACATTGGTTATCGATATTCCAGAAGAATATGCAGGTAAAGCTATTGAATTAGTAACAATGAGAAAAGGAGATATGTTGATAATGGAACCTAAAGGTGATTTACAACATTTAGAGTTTTACATTCCATCGAGAGGAATTATTGGATTGAGAAATAATATTTTAACTGCTACTGCAGGTACTGCTATTATGACGCATCGTTTCAAACAATTTGATTTGTATAAAGATGGTGTTCCTTCTCGTTTGAAAGGTTCATTGATTTCGATGGAACAAGGTAAAACGACTGCTTTTTCTATTGATAAATTACAAGATAGAGGTCGTTTCTTTGTTGATCCGGGTGAAGTAATTTACAAAGGACAAGTGATTGGAGAACACTCTAGAGATAATGATTTAGAAGTTAATATCATAAAAGGTAAGCAATTGACAAATATGCGTAAGTCTGGTACTGATGCAGGAATTAACATTGCTCCAAAAATTGATTTTTCTTTAGAAGAAGCTATGGAATACATTAAAGGTGATGAATTATTGGAGGTAACTCCAGTAAGTTTGAGAATTAGAAAAAAATAGTTTTTTTTAGACTCAAGACTTGAGGACTCAAGACTGAAAGATTTAAAAGCGGTAATCATTGATTATCGCTTTTTTTTGTTTTATACTTAATGCAAATCGATTTTTGATTAATCTGAAACTTTTTTTAAGTATCTTTAAACTTTATTGGTTCTGCCGAGTTTGATATAGGTTGTTCTAATATAGAAATGAACAAAAGTATAATAAGCTGTTTGTTTTTATGTAAAATGTACAACGTATTATGTACGATGTTGTTTTTTATTTTTTTAAGTACTAAAAAAAACAACCTTGTATTTTTTTACGGAAAATTAAATTGACTCCCACGCCAAAACCTGTAGAACCACTTTATTGAATAATTTTTTTTTACATTTTACACGCCGTTTATGAAAAATAACTCTCAGAAAATTAATACGATTGGAATCATAACTTCGGGAGGTGATGCTCCAGGAATGAATGCTTGTATAAGAGCTTTGACAAGAACTGCTTTATTTCATAATATGAATGTAATCGGATTTAAGCAAGGTTATAATGGTTTGATTGAAAATAATACTGTTTTTTTGGATTCTAAGAAAGTTGGAAATATTATTCAACGAGGCGGAACTATTTTGAAAACGGCAAGGAGTGAGGAATTTAGAACTTTTGAGGGCAGAAAGAAAGCTTTTGAAAATTTAAAGTTGAATAATGTTGATGCATTGGTTGCAATTGGTGGTGATGGAACGTTTACGGGAGCAGACATATTTAATCGTGAATTTGACTTTCCTATAATTGGTATTCCTGGTACAATTGACAATGACTTGTTTGGAACAGACAATACAATTGGCTACGATACCGCTTTGAATACGGTTGTTAGTGCTGTTGATAAAATTAGAGATACAGCGAGCAGTCACGGACGTTTGTTTGTGATTGAAGTAATGGGTAAAGATGCTGGTTTAATCGCTTTGAGAAGTGGTATTTCGACTGGAGCTGAGGCTATTTTGATTCCTGAAACGACGACTTATATTGATCATTTGTTGAATAAGTTATGCAAAGATAGAGCGAACAAAAAACCGAGCGGGATTATTATTGTAGCTGAAGGTGATGATTTTGGAGGAGCTTATAATGTAGCCAAAGCAGTGAAAGAAGATCATCCTTTATATGACATTAGGGTAACTGTTTTGGGGCATATTCAAAGAGGCGGAAGTCCTTCTGCTTTTGATCGGGTTTTGGCTAGTCAATTGGGGTATGGAGCTATTAAAGCTTTAATAAATGGTGATAAGAATGCGATGATTGGAATAATCAATAAGGAATATGTTTTAACTCCATTTGATCAAGCAATTAAGCACAATAACAAAATAAACATGAGCTTACTTGAGTTGGCTGAGGTTTTGGCTTGTTAGGAGGTTGATGGGAGGTTTTAGAATCATAACTTTAATTAAATTCTGAAAAAAGAAGCGGATCTTCTCCCATATCTTCTAAGGATTTCGCTGTTGAAATATTTTTCATTAAGATTTTGAAAATTGCCATTTCATGTTCTGTTGCAAGCATTGCTCCCGATGGTGTTTTTTTCCATTTTGCCCATGTTGCTTCTGCTCCCCCGAAGGGAATTATAGAAACCCACATTTTATATTTGTATGGTAAATCATTTTCGTCTAAAAACCATAAATAAGAATCTCCAGGTGTTGCTCCTCCAGATGCGTAAGTAACCAATAACCTTTTATCTCCTTCATCTTCTACTATGGTTCTTGTAGTTCCATTGTCGAAGATTTTTGCTGGTGCATTTAGCCAAAAAGAATCATTACAAAAATATTCCCATGCTTTTGTTTTTAAATCTCGAGCTGTTTCTAGGTCTTCAACTTTTTCTTCATTTGTATAAACTATAAATTGGTCGAGACTATCTAAGTTTAGCCTTACATCGTTTTTCTTCCATTTTACCTGTACAAAGTTATTTTGCTTGTCCCAAACAAAATGATGGTTCTCTTTAAAAGACCATTTAACAATTATGGTATTTTCCCAATTAAGGTAATGAATAGCCTTTAACATTCGATGTCCTAGAACATCTGCTTCTGTTTGCGTTTCTAAATTAAATACTGGTTTTGGTTCATTTATTTTTACAAAAATGGAGCAACCTGCTACGAAGGTAACGAGTATAAATATTCCTGTTATTTTTAGTGCTTTCATGATTACTCTTTAAATCGCAGAATCTTCTAATCCTAAAACCACGTCTAAAATAGATTTCATTAAATCTATTTTCTCGTCAGGACCTTCAGCAAAATATTCGTTTATTAGGTAACGAGCTTCTTCTAATTTTTCATTAGAAAATGGTCCTTCAAGATTTTCGAGAACTGTCAAAGCTTCTAGTGCGACCATATAATTTCCTTTAACGGCAGACTCTACTATTTCGGGAATAAAATCTACAGCATTCAAATTACTATTCCAAAGTGAAAATAACAGAACTTCATTTAATTCGTGAGAACCTGTGTTTAGTTTTTCGATAAATAAATCTAATGCGTAAGAATCTTTTATTGTAGAAAAAATATTTTTTATTTCTGCTTTATATTTCTCATTCGAGGTTGATTCAAATAAATCAAACATCGGAATTATAACGGACGTTTTTCCTTTATCTTTTATCTTCACTAACGTTTTTAAAACGACTTTTTCATCTGTAGATTTTAAATCTGCAATAATCTGTTTGACTACTTTGTTTTTTTCGATAAATAAATCTAATGCGTAAGAATCTTTTATTGTAGAAAAAATATTTTTTATTTCTGCTTTATATTTCTCATTCGAGGTTGATTCAAATAAATCAAACATCGG
>WFNC01000455.1 GCA_015488785.1 Flavobacteriales bacterium
CGTGAGGAGTTCCAATTGCGTTTTGAAATACAAGCGGTTTTCGGTTTATTTTATCAACTTCCCAATTCACATGTGCAGGTAAAACAGTATCACTTCTAACTCCAGGTCCTGTCCAGTAAACATCAATAGCTGGAGGAAGATTTCCTATAACATTTAAATAAGCATCTCTTGATTCGGGTAAGGGATTGGGTGAAATCGGCCCCCAATAATAAGGAGGTGTAAATGCGATTCTTTTATTCGTATAATCATTACTCAAATTTTGATAAAGTTTTGTAAGAAGAAAAGAATCTGCAATAGCCGCTGTTCCAAATGTATTTATATCATCAGGATGTAGCGGGTAACGGGTATCATCAAATTGTACCGATAAATTACCGCCTGCATCAGCAATTGGGGTTGCAAAATTATTGTAGATAATATCAAAATCCGATTGACTACTACAATTTATTTGCGGAACCTGATCGTAACCCAAAAAACGAGCACCTGCATACCATACAAATCCTAAAGATGTCAATTGCTCTTTTACTTCATTTAATCTTTCGTGAAAAATAGTACTTCTAGGTAAACGCCAATCAGTTCCGTGTTCTTTGTCTTTAGACAATGTAGCTCGAAAATCAACCAAATTCATTTTAAAGGCCACCATTAAATGAGCTAGCTGTTTAATGTCGTAAGTTGATTCAGGTAACATTCCTCGTAATTCAGAATCAGGCCAGTCAGTAACATCAACTTTACGAACAATCGTTTTTCCGTTTTTAATAAAAATCATTTGATTGAGTGAACTTATAGCCCATAACAGACCTTGAGAATCCGTACCATTAATGGATATGGTTTTTCCAGAGGAATGAATAACATTTCCTTGCGGATTAGCAGGCGGAGTTAATGAAACGTCATTAATTTTCAGCACACAAGTATGTTCTGCACTTTCTTGTGTTGCAAACACATATTTTCCACCATAGCGAGTAATTCTATCAAGCAAATATTTAAGTCTTGGGTCGTTAGGCTGAATATTATTCAATATTATAGCGGTGTTTTCAAGAGAGATATATTCATCCTTATAGACCACATTTTGTGGTGTGGGTAGAATCTTTCCTGTATAATAAGGCATCATGTAAGGATCGTCAAAATTAAAGATTTTTGTTTTATTACTTGCAGGGACATCTTCTTGTACAGCTGTCATTGACTTTAAATATGCTGTAAATCTCAATCTTTCGCCTTCATTATATTGCATCTCAACCGTATTAGCATGAATTAATGCTCCATATCCTAAAGATTTACCTGGCTCTTTTACTTCAAGTAAATCAATAATAGAGTGTTGCGATTTTTTTCCGATTGATATTACTTTTGCTGATAATTTAGAACTACTTGTCGATATATTAACTATAGCTGTACCCATACCTAAACCTGACAGGTTGTAAACACAGTTACCTTTTGCTAAAATTTTGCTACTTTGTACAAGTTTCCTCCCTTCAACATCAAAAACATTAATGTTTACATTACCTTTTTGCTTATTGTAAAATTCAAGCGTTGCGTTTTCCTGCATAGGATTAGGGTATATATGCAGCCAGGTACTTACTAAATGTAGTACTTGATTTCCTTTCAATGTTAAATTAGTATTTTGGTCAAGATTTGTAACTTGAACGCTATCAGGTACTTTATCTGAGCCTAAAATTTCAAAATTAATTTTATAATCCTGAGCGTTTAATTGCCTGCTTAGCACTAAAAACATTAAGACTACTATTTTATTGAATAATGATTTTTTCATTTATTAGTTTTAAATTGAACGTCGTTTCATTCTCTTTATTTTCTAGTTTTTAAAATTAAGAGCAACTTTAATCCCAATTAAATTACTCAATGCGTCAAATAAATAACTTTATTGTCACTATACTTCCCCATACCAAAACCTGTAGAACCAAATTAATAATTACCCAAACTGAATTGCTGATAGATTCGCATAAACTCCTCCATGTTCAATTAATTGCTCATGTGTTCCTGATTCTATAAGTTTTCCTCCATCTATCACGATTATTTTATCTGCCTTTTTGATTGTAGATAAACGGTGAGCGATTACAAAAGTAGTTCTTCCTTCCATTAATCGATCCAATGCTTCTTGAACTAATTGTTCTGATTCTGAATCTAAAGAACTCGTAGCTTCGTCTAATATTAAAATTTTAGGGTTTTTAAGTACAGCTCTAGCAATGGCTATCCTTTGTTTTTGACCTCCTGATAATTGTATTCCTCTATCGCCCACCAAGGTATCGAAACCATCGGGGAAAGCATTTATAAAATTAAATGCATTGGCATTTCTTGCAGCTTCTAATATTTCGCTATCTGAAGCGTCTATATTTCCGTAAGCTATGTTTTCTTTAATTGTTCCTCCAAACAAAATTACTTCTTGGGGTACAATTGCCATATTAGAACGTAATGTCTGTAAATTGAACTGTTTTGCATTTATACCATCGAAAAGTAAAATTCCTGAACTAGGTTCGTAAAAACGTAAAAGCAGAGATGCAAAAGTTGATTTACCAGCACCAGATGGTCCAACAACAGCTATACTTTGCCCCGATTTAACATCTAAATTCAAGTTTTTTAAGACCTCAACATTTGCTCTTGTTTCGTAATGAAAAGATACGTTTTCGAAAGTTACATTTCCTTTTATTTCACTATATTCTGTATTCTGTATATTCTCCTCCATCTCTTGATTCACAATATCCATAATTCTTTCGGTAGCTCCTATTGCTTTTTGTATGGTTCCCATCATGGTTCCCACACCTCCAAACGAGGCTCCTAAAAACACTGTAAACAATATAAATCGAACAAATTCATCCATTTGTAATTCTCCTGCATGAACCATAATTATACCTTGCCAAATGACAACACTGATTGCTCCAAATAATCCCAAAATAATAAAAGCGGCAAACAGACCTCTCCAAACAGCTCCCTTTATCGAAAGGTTTTTAATCTGCTCTGTTGACTTCTTGTATCTTAATAATTCAAAAGACTCGTTGGCAAAAGATTTTACATTCTTAATCCCCATCAAAGCTTCACCTAGAATATTGTTTGACTCTGCTGCTGAATCTTGCGCATTTTTAGAGATTTTCTTAATTTTTTTACCAAATATAATAACCAAAATAAGCACGACAGGAATAACCGAAAGCATGATTAAGGAAAGCCTTAGAGATGTTGATGATATAACAATTACTGATAATATAATTGTCAACCATTGTCTAATAAACTCGGCTAATGTTGTCATCAACATTTCTTGCAATAAATTGATGTCGGTAGCGATTCTACTGGTCAACTCCCCTACTTTATTTTTATCAAAAAACGTAATAGGTGAATGAATTAACCTATTGAAGGCTGTATTTCTAACATCTCTCAATGTTTTTTCGGTTACAATGCTAAACAAGTATATTCTAAAAAAACTAAAAAAAGCATTTGCTATAAAAATTACAAGTAGAAGAATCATTATTGAATCGACATCTTCAAATTTTTTCCAATCGGCATTTGTTATATCTGATGGGGTCTTCGTTCCGAATAATTCACCAATCAAATAAGGGAATCCCATTGTGGTAACACTCGAAAAAACAAGAAAAATAATCCCAATAAAAAACACTCCACGATATGGCTTCATGAATTTAAAAACACGAAAAGCTCTTTTGTAAGCACCTTTTTCTAACTTTACTTTTTCTGATTTATCTTTTCTTCCAAATTTAGCCATTTGTTCTTTTTATTTTCGATTATATATTCAATTGGTCTCAAAACACAAAGATAAGAAGTTTAGCTTTATGGAGTATTATAATACCAATTACATTCTGAAATGCGCCAAATAAATAATTTTATTATCACATAGACAATGAAAATAAACTTTATTTTTTAAGGTGTATTTCAATATATAATTGGTATAAAAACAAAAAACGCTTACTTCAAATTTGAAATAAGCGTTTCTATTTTTTATGTAAAAAATATTCTTCTTACCCTGTCTCTTATACACATC
>WFNC01000456.1 GCA_015488785.1 Flavobacteriales bacterium
CTATATTTATCGGCAAAATTTGAAGCAAATTTTCGAAACAGCAAATAAATATCTTCTTTACGTTCTCTCAATGGAGGTAATGTAATCGGAACAGTGTTTAAACGGTAAAATAAATCTTCTCTAAACTTATTTGTTCTAATTGCTTCTGCTAAATTTTCGTTTGTAGCTGCAATTATTCTTACATCTGTTTTTATCACTTTAGAAGAACCTACTTTCATAAACTCTCCTGTTTCCAGAACTCTTAACAAACGAACTTGTGTTTGCAAAGGTAACTCTCCTGTTTCATCTAAAAAGATCGTTCCTCCATCGGCAACTTCAAAATATCCTTTTCTACTTCCTTGTGCTCCTGTAAAAGCTCCTTTTTCGTGTCCAAACAATTCGGAATCTATTGTTCCATCAGGAATAGCTCCACAATTGACAGCTATATACTCGTTATGTTTTCTTGAACTATAATGATGAATAACTTGCGGTATAATTTCCTTACCAACTCCACTCTCTCCAGTAATTAAAACAGAAATATCCGTAGGAGCAACTTGTAGCGCGACATCTAAAGCTCTATTAAGCCCTTCAGAATTACCTATAATCCCAAAACGTTGTTTAATTTGTTGTATTTTGCTATCCATTTTTGTCCGATTAAATAATTTAGTTAATAACCTCTCCAATAAGAGTAGCCGAAGAACAATCTACAATTTTCACATTGATATAGTCTCCTTTTTTTAAGCCTTCCTTAGGAAAAACGACATAATGATTATGCGTTGTTCGACCTCCAAACTGTTCTTTATTTTTCTTTGGTTCGCTCTCAACTAAAACTTCAAAAGTTTGACCGACCTTACTTTGATTAACTTCCAAAGCATTTTGACGATGAATAGCAACAATTTCTGAAAGTCTTCGTTTTTTCACCTCTTGCGGAACGTTATCTTCGAATTTTCTTTCTGCTAGAGTTTTAGGTCTTTCGGAATAATAATACATATAAGCTAAATTAAATTTAACTTTTTTAAACAAATCCAAAGTCGCTTGATGATCTTCTTCTGTTTCGTCACAAAACCCCGTAATAATATCAGTAGAAACACCACAATTAGGGATTATACGCTCTATACTTTTTATCCGTTCTAGGTACCATTCTACGGTATGATTTCTATTCATTTTTTTTAGAATATCATTACTTCCCGATTGAACTGGTAGGTGAATATAGTTACAAATATTTTTATATTTCGCCATCATGTGCAAAACTTCATCAGTCATGTCTTTAGGGTGTGAAGTCGAAAATCGGACCCTTAATTCAGGTGAAACTTTCGCTACCATTTCCATTAATTCGGCAAAAGAAATTGTTGGAATAGCAGGATTTTCTATTTCTCCTTTTTTAGATATATTCCAACGATAACTATCTACGTTTTGTCCCAATAAGGTCACTTCTTTGTATCCATTCTTAACCAACTCTCTTGCTTCTGCTACAATTGATAGCGGATTTCTACTTCGTTCTCTCCCTCTTGTAAAAGGAACGACACAGAAAGAACACATGTTGTCACATCCTCTTGTAATTGAAATAAAGGCTGTAATTCCATTTTCACCCAATCGAACGGGGCTAATGTCGGCGTAGGTTTCTTCTCTAGAGAGCAAAACATTGACTGAACGTTGCCCTCCTCCAACATTGACTAACAATGAAGGCAAATCACGATAAGCATCTGGACCAACAACTAGATCTACTAATTTTTCTTCTTCCAACAACGTATCTTTTAATCGTTCTGCCATACAACCTAAAACGCCTATTATCAAATTAGGCTTATTCCTTTTCTGTTTTTTAAACAAATGTAATCTTTGACGAACGGTCTGTTCTGCTTTATCTCTTATAGAACAAGTATTTACAAGGATTACATCTGCTTCTTCAAAATTTCGGGTTGTAGAATATCCTTCTTTATGTAAAATTGATGCTACGACTTCACTGTCTGAAAAATTCATTGCACAACCATAACTTTCTAAAAAAAGTTTTTTTCCTACACTTTCATTTTCTGCTTTAATAACAGTTGTAGTTCCTTGTACCGCTTCGTCTATTTCTTTATTCATCTATTCTCTTGTTCTAAACAACAAAGGTAATCATAATTAGAATACTGACAATATGACATCTTGTTTTTTAATTCTCGTTTTACCAAAAAAGTTAATTGAGATGAATTGAATATTAATCATTAAAGTCACAATTTTATTCTTCTAATTGATATTCGTTGTCATTTGGAATTGCAAATACTTTATTGTTTCGAACAACTCCTGCATATTGCTCGGAGGGAATATTTAACCAAAAGTCGTCTCCAAAGAGATTGAAAAAATAACGATTATCGATATAGACTTCATATTTTGATACAATACTGTCCTTGTGACTTGTTATCACAGTATCTGTTAATACTTCTTGAAAAGGAAAGCTCCGTTTTTCAAGGGATTGTAAGTAGATCGAATCTTTAGCGAATATAATATTTTTGGGTTCTGCACTTCCTTTTGGACTCCAGATGACTTCTCGACCATTTACAGTAAAACTATAATTAAACCGATAACTAATTCCATAGTTTATGTTTGTGATAAACCCAATGTGTTTTGTCTTTTTATTCGTTTTCAAGACTTCAATATACTTCCCGTTATCATATAATTTAGTAGTAGAATCTACCATTGTTTCTGTTTCTGACTTACAAGAAACGAATAATAAAGGAAGTATTAATAATTGAATTATTTTTTTCATAATCGAATGAATCATTGTCTGTTTTAATATTCTCAAACTTGGTTCTACTCAGTTTAGTATAGGCTTATCTAATTTAGAAATGAACCAAAGTTAAATACGCTGTTTAATTTTTTTTGTAAAGTGTACGACGTATTAGGTACAATGTTGTTTTTTATTTTTAAAATACGAAACAAAAACAACATTGAGCTTTTTTCGAAAAATTAAATTGATTCCCACATCAAAACCACCAGAACCTCGTACTTAAAATATACGGTTTAATAAATAACGGTGTAAGTTCTAAAAAACCCTTATTACATTATCAATACTAGCTATTCAAAGACGCTTGTGTTACCATCAATACAGCCATACAAAAGACAACGCTTACTAGAACATTTAGCCCAGCTATGAAATAGTTACCATTTTGCAGTAAGACAAAAGTTTCGTTACTAAAGGTAGAAAAAGTACTAAAGCCACCACAAAATCCAATCAAAATCATTGCTTTTAATTCGGTAGAACTGGTCTTGTCATAAAAATAACTAATTGCCAATCCCATAACTAAACAACTCAATAGATTTACGGCTAGTGTTCCTAAAGGAAATGTCCCATTCCAAAGAGAAGATACATATTTTGACACTCCATATCGAGCTACACTTCCTAATCCTCCTCCAAAAAATATGGCTAATATTATATTCATTCTAAAATTGATTTATTTGAAACCTTATACAAAGTTACTCCAATTAAACTACCCAACAA
>WFNC01000457.1 GCA_015488785.1 Flavobacteriales bacterium
CTATTAAGCAGTAGCTCATGATAAAATTATTTTTACAAAATAAACATTCTATTGCGTATAAATTACTCAAAATTGTTTTTACAATTTACTTTAGTTTAACATTTGTTATTACTCTGAGTCATATGGCAATTGAGTACAAAGCAACAAAATCACGCATTCAACATGAACTATTCAGTTTAGAAAAATCATTTAAGGAAGCGATTACTACAGCCATGTGGGAGCTTAACAATGAGCAATTATATGCGATAGCCAAAGGGGTTTCTAAACTGCCTGTGGTAAAAGGAATTGATATTGTTAATGCCAAGGATGAGTTGCAAATGAGTTTAGGGAAAACCTTAGTTGCTTCCAACAAGAGTGATTTGTTTTTTCATCAGTTTGAAATTCATAGAGAGTTTAATAATAAAGTGGTTTTTTTAGGTTGGGTGCGTTTTTATTCAGATTCATCCGTTATTATTGATCAAATTAAACTAGGATTTTTTCTAATTGCTCTTAATGCCTTGATCAAAAGTGTTCTTTTAACCGTTCTCTTTCTATGGGCATTTAGAAAATATTTATTTACCCCTCTTAATTCATTAACGCAGCAAGTTGAAAAAGTAAATTTAGATAATGTATTTGATGTGCATATTGATACGGTAGATGAAAACAATGAATTAAAACTCTTAGAAAATGGTTTTAACCATATGTTAAAACACATAGAACATGATCGTAATAAACTCGATGAACGCCATAAAATTCAAATGGCAGAATTAAACCAACTGGTTATTAAACGAACAGTAAAGTTAGATGATGCGATTAATGAGCTCAATAAAATTGCGTTTAGTGATCCTCTGACACAGATAAAAAACCGCCGGAGTTTTTTTGAAGTAGGTCATACTATTTTATCTGTTGCTAAACGGGAGCGAAAAGCAGTTAGTTTATTGATGATGGATATTGATTTTTTTAAGAAAATTAATGACTCTTATGGGCATCATATTGGTGATGAAGTCTTAATTGATTTTACTAGAAAGATAGCCTGCCAATTACGTGAAAGCGATTTATTTGCTCGTATTGGAGGTGAAGAATTTGCCATTATACTCAGCAATACAGATAGTGCTGGAGCTCAACAACTGGCTGAAAAAATATGCAAAATCATCAGCTTATCAACCTTTAATTCTGGTGAGGTAAGCCTAAGCTATACCGTAAGTATTGGTGTCGCACAATGGCGTGATGAGGACACAAAAATTAGTGCCTTGCTTAATCGTGCCGATCAAGCACTTTATCAGGCAAAAAATAATGGTAGAAATAAAGTCCAAACAGCATAATTAATACGTTACACCCTCTAGCACATTAAACTCAAATTACCCTAGAGAAAATAGTCTTAATGCCAATTGCACTTCTAGACAAGAAGAATTGGAATAAATGCTATAACAAGCCTGAATTATGTGATGCTGATTGAAAAAATGGATCGCTATCAGAGTAACCACCTTGTTTAATTATAACGATCTCATACAATCAATATCATCCCAAGATATGAAGAGAAATTTACTGAATGTTTAGTCCCCTATTACGCACTGCCAACACCATTATCTCTGGCAAGGAAGAACAAACAAAGCTGGCCATTGCCTGTTTATTGGCTAAAGGACACTTGTTGATTGAAGATTTACCGGGCATGGGTAAAACGACATTAGCACATCTATTAGCCAAACTCTTTGGCCTCAATTATTCACGCATTCAATTTACCAGTGATATGTTACCGGCTGATATTATTGGTGTCTCGGTATTTAATCGTAATGCTACTGAGTTTCAATTTCATCCAGGCCCTGTTTTTAGCCAGTTGGTACTAGCAGATGAAATCAATCGGGCGACGGCAAAAACCCAAAGTGCTTTACTTGAGGCAATGGAAGAACAACAGATTACTACGGATGGTAAAACCTATCCTCTTGCTGATCCTTTCTTTGTGATAGCGACCCAAAATCCACAAAATCAAACAGGGACATTTCCACTACCAGAATCACAATTGGATCGTTTTTTGATGCGTATTGCCTTAGGTTACCCCGATAGACAAACAGAGCGTGGCATCTTAAGTGGTGCGGATAGGCGTGATTTATTGCAAGAGATAGAGCCAGTTTTTAGTACGCAAGAATTAATTCGTATGCAACAGCAGATCCGTCATGTACATATTTCATCTGCCTTGTTGGACTATGTTCAGGATATTTTACAGTTCTCCCGCTATAATCAGCATTTTTTAAATGGTTTATCCCCCAGAGCCGGTCTGGCTTTACTACGGGCAGCACAGGCTTGGGCCTTTATTCACAATCGTGAGATGGTCATTCCCGATGATGTTAAGGCCATTTTACCTGCTGTTATTCTGCACCGTTTAGTCACACGAGATAATCATAATGCGAATGATCAGCAGATCATTCAGTTATTTAATGAACTGGCTATTCCATAAGCTTTAGGCATAAAAAAACCTGACGGAGTGAACGGTCAGGTTTTTTAGGTCAGCTCATTATTTAAGCAATATCTGACTAAGCGATTATTATTTATTTAGCTCTATTTGTTTAGATCAATCTAGCTAAACAATAAAATCTAAATAATCAATCGTATTAAAAAAACGCTTTACTTAATTTTTGCTTCTTTATACATAACATGTTTACGAACAACTGGATCGTATTTTTTTAGTTCCAATTTTTCTGACATGGTGCGCTTGTTTTTGGTCGTTGTATAATAGTGACCGGTACCTTCTGAAGATACTAATTTGATTTTATCACGCATATTTTATTCTCCTACGCATTCTTTGTGCTTTCATCAGCATAAAGAAAGCTGATAGCTCATGTTAATAATTAAACTTTTTCGCCTCTAGCACGCATTTCGGCTAGCACGGTATCAATACCACGTTTATCAATGGTACGCATGCCACTTGCTGTAACACGTAGCTTTACAAAACGGTTTTCGCTTTCAACCCAAAAACGGTGGGCATGTAGATTAGGTAGAAAACGGCGTTTAACTTTATTATTGGCATGAGAAACGTGATTTCCCGTAACAGGACGTTTTCCTGTGACCTGACATACCTTAGACATTTTTGTTCTCCAATAAATCGCTTAAATAATTCTTTAATCTTTAAATGCCCGTCTGCTTATTACGGTCTCTATTAGCTTATACTAGAGAAAGTAGCTTTGAGCAAGAGGCGAGATTTTACGCAAAATTTACTCACTAGGCAAGCTTTTTAGCAAAGAAATCAGGAAATTAACAGTTTTTTTATCCAAAGTCTCTTAGAAGATGAAGCGTAATACCCCGTCCTTCAGGTCGGGGATCAACCCCATTGCTTTTAATGTGGTGTATTCTGTTGCTCAATATATTGTCTTATGACCTCAATCGGAGCACCACCGCAGGAACCAGCAAAATAACTGGGACTCCAGAGAACGCCTTTCCAGAAGTATTTTAACAATTGAGGGTGATTTTTTCTCAACATTCTAGATGAAACACCTTTGAGGCTATTGACCAGTTTTGAAACGGATATTTTAGGTGGGTAATTGACTAGTAAATGAACATGATCATTCTCTCCATCAAATTCAGTTAATTCTGCTTCAAAATCGGTACAAACTTTTTCAAAGAGGTCTTGCATATCATCTAAAATGATTTTTGAAAACACAGTTTTTCTATATTTAGCCACAAAGACCAAATGAACATGCATTAGAAAAACACAATGCCTTCCTGTTCTGATTTCGCTTGATTCACTCATAGACCAAGAGTATACTTTAGTCATGATCATTCGTAAAGCCTACAAATTCCGACTCAGTACCAATACCAATACAGAAATAGAACAGTTAATGTCTCAGTATGCAGGTAATTGTCGTTTTTTGTGGAATAAGGCTTTAGCTATAAATTTGCATCATTTAGAAAACAAACAGCCTCTACTTTGGTATCAGGAACTTGACTGGTTTAGCAAGCTTTGGAAAAAGAGTGATGAGTATGAGTTTCTAAAACTATCCCCTGCCCAAACGTTACAGCAAACTCTAAAGCAACTGGAACGAGCCTTTAAAGATGCGTTTGACAAAAAACAACCGTTAAAGAAAATCCCCACGTTCAAAAAACGAGGTGAAAGAGATAGTTTTTCTTTTCCTCAAGGCTTTAAACTGGATGGTAGAAGAATATTCCTGCCTAAAATTGGCTGGGTTAATTTCAGAAAATCCAGAGAGATTGATGGGACAGCAAAGAATGTGACTATTTCCCGTCAAGGGAAATACTGGTTTGTATCCATTCAGGTTGAAGTGGAATTACCTGAACCTATTCATCCATCCATTTCAATGGTTGGTGTTGATATGGGTGTAAAACGATTGATCACCTTGTCAAATGGTGATTTTAAAGAACCCATCTTAATTTCTTTTTTCAAAGACAAAATCAAGCGTCTACAAAAAAAGTTAGCAAAAAAGATGAAATTTTCCGCTAACTGGAAAAAGCTAAAAGAAAAAATTAATCGCCTTCATACCAAAATATCAAATATTCGTCATGATACCCTACATAAGCTCTCAACGACACTCAGCAAAAGCCACGCTATGATTGTTCTTGAGAACTTGCAGATAAAGAATATGACAAAAGCAGCTAAAGGTGATATGGACAATCATGGTTCCATGGTCAAACAAAAATCAGGTTTGAATCGAGTTATACTTGATCAAGGTTGGGGAATGTTTAAGACATTTTTGGAATACAAACAACTTTGGTCTGGCGGTCAGGTGTTGTTTGTCGATCCAAAATATACTAGTCAGACCTGCCCTGTTTGCAACCATAGAAGCAAAGATAACAGGAAAACACAATCTAAGTTTGACTGTGTTCTTTGTGGTCACAAAGAACACGCTGACGTGGTTGGAGCAAAAAATATATTAGAGCGGGGGCACCGCTTGTTAGCCTGTGGAGAGACAGACATTAGTCTACTCAGTGAAGCAGGAACCAGACAACTCAGTGATGAGTTGGAACCTGCTTTAGTCTAACTATCAGGAATCCCCGTCCTTCAGGTCGGGGAGGATGTCAA
>WFNC01000458.1 GCA_015488785.1 Flavobacteriales bacterium
ACATAGACCGGCATAAAAGTTAAGTTCGGTTGGCGGATCTCCCTAGCGGAGCTAGCCAATCTCTCTAAACTTTCATTTTGTTCTATATTCACATCCATTTAAATTTCATACAAATTTCCAATTTATTTTTCTTTGGAAAAAGAGGCGGATAAGCATAAACATATTTATTTTAAAATTGAAAAAACTTCTTTATTACCCTACAAATGTTAACTTTGTTTTATGGCAAAAATTTCTATTTATATTTTTATAACACTTTTGGGCACTCTAAAATTTATGTTTGCTTCTACTCCTGGTGTGATTGGAAATTTATCTTTTTGGGAGGTTTATTTCTTTGCTACTTTAGGAGGTTTGATTAGTTTTAATATTTTTTATTTTCTTGCTAATTACTTTATAAAAAAATCCATAGCAGATAATCAAAGGAAAATGAAATTAGGGACTTATAAAGCCCCAAAAGTTTTTACAAAAACAAACAAGTTAATTGTAAAATTAAAAATGACTGATTTAGGATTTTGGCTTATAACCATTATAGCTCCATTGGTTTTGTCTATTCCTATTGGATCAATCATTGTGGCTAAATTTTACAGGCATCACAAAATAACTTATTGGGTGACTACAAGTAGCTTAATTTTTTTTCAAGCTATTTTTACAGGTATTGCTTTTGCTATAAAGGGATAGTATAGGCTAGCGAAAATTAAAAAGTATTAGTACATTTTTGTTCTACCGTGTTTAGTATGGGTAGCATAATATAAATGTAGCTTAAAATTTAAGTTTTTATTTTTTTTGTGAAATGTACAATGTATTATGTACAATGTATTATGTACAATGTTGCTTTTGATTCTTGAATTCATTAAACACAAAAAACTTATTCTTTTTACAAAAAATCAAATTCATACCCACAAAAAAATAGTAGAACCAATATTTTTAATATTAAGCGTACACCTTCCGTTTCTATTCAAATACATAATCAACAAACTCGCCTTCCTGTATTAAAACGCTCTATTTTCCTTAATATTAAGCAAATTTACGAGGAATAGTATTGAAAGATTACCCCCTCCTTCTTTCAAATTAGCGAATAGACTCGTCTTATTTTCCCATCCTAAAAACAAGGCATATTAACATTATTTTAACTTCATTAATCAAAACAGATGAAAAAAATCAACTAAAACTAGTTATATTTAAGTATTACTTTTTTAAACTACCCCAATATGAAAAAGAAACAGCCTAAATACTATTTATTTGCCTACCCCATTGTTTTATTTTCAATGTTATTTCTACTCAGTTTTAATACTATAGACCGCAATTATGTAAAATATGACTTCGCTTTTAACCTTGGCGCTAGTTATAATACTCAACTCGTTTCTTTTGCTATAGTAGGAACACGAAATGGTAAAATTATTTACAAAAAAAACATTAGTGAGTCTAGTTTTATCAGACAAATTTCTGGCACTGAACTTTCGAAAGCAAACCCTGAAAAAATCAACTATTTTGAAAAGTATGAATTGACAGACTGTTTTTATAAATATGATTCAATAAAAGATATTTATGTAGATGGTTACAATTGTTTTAGATTAACCGATTTGTGGGCTTTAAAATACGGAAGAAATCCACATTGTCCTGGCGATTGTATTCCTGCAGAAGGAATGTTAGTAAAAGGTTGGGCTGCTCAAGATTTTAGACCTTCATGGCCTCAGATTCAAATTTTACAAAAATATGGTATCATTAATATAGATGATACTTTTTATGGCGAAAAAATGTTTAAGCTCTTTTCAGACATGAAAGATTCTAATTGGATTTCAACTTACTCCAATGCTGGAAAAGCGAAACAAAATAGAGTAAAAGGGTAACTTAGAAGTATCCCTAAGTTTTATACTTTGATCTTTCTTTTTTGTAAATTATTGATTTTGATTCTTAAATTTATCAAACAAAAAAAATTAAATTCATCCCAAGTTTTTGATGTGTATCTCCAAAACCTGTAGAACATAATTTTATTCAAATAAAAAAAACGCCTATATTTAACAATATAGACGCTTTTTGTTCGAACTAATTTATTTTAATTTGGATTTGAAAACTTTGGATTATTAATAAAGTCTTCGTCTGTAAGTGTCAATAAAAATGCTTTTAAATCTATTCTGTCTTGTGGATTTAATTGCACTCCTCCTACCGATACGTTTTTCATTAATGGATCTATTGTTGAAGAATATTTTAATTCAACACTATAAAAATTAATCACCTCATCAAGTGTTGCAAATCGACTATCGTGCATGTATGGTGCTGTGTAAGCTAGGTTTCGTAGTGATGGTGTTTTAAATTTTCCATTGTCGTTTGGATCTCCTGTTACAGCTCCCAATCCTAAATCGGTATGGGTAGCGTCTAATCCATTGTTGTGAAAACGATTGTCTGTCCACAATGGGTTTACTGCATCTCCATGGCAATGAAAGCAATCCCCTCCTGCTTCATCCATAAAAATATTGTAGCCATTTAATTCTGACGGTGTTAATTGAGCTTCTCCTTTTAGGTATTTATCAAATTTTGAATTTCCAGAAATAAGCGTCCGCTCGAATTGAGCGATTGCTTTTACGACTAAATTAGAATCAATGATGTCTGTTCCGAAAGCTTTTTTGAATAATGATGGATAATCATTGTGAGCCTGCAACTTATCTACAACATTTGGCCAAACTGCATGCATTTCAATTGGATTTATAACTGGTTGTAGTGCTTGTCCTTCAATTCCGTCTGCTCTTCCGTCCCAGAAAAATTTGTTCCCTGAATTCCAAGCCATATTCCATATTGGCATAGCAGAACGTCCGCCTTGCAAACCATCTATTCCTATACTAAATGAATTTTCGTCTCCAAATGCATGATCTTGTAAATGACAACTTGAACAACTTTCGGTGTTATCGCCTGATAATAATTTTTCATAAAATAATTTACGTCCCAATTCGACCCCTTCTTCCGTCATTGGATTATCTGCTGGAATGGATGGAGCTGGTAAATATTTATTTAAGGTATAAGGAACAGCTAAGATATGTGCCGTTGGATTATGAACATCATATTCGCAAGTTCCATTGTCTCTTTTGGCTTTGCTATCGAAGTTTAAAGCTTCAGAATCGGTACAGCCTTCTTTTTTTCGACAACTGGTTGCCACCAATCCGATTGATAGAATTGATAAGAGTGCTATTTTCGTTGATATTGTTTTCATTATATATATACTTTATAATACCAATTAACTATTGAAATGGAACTAAAAAAATAAAATTTATTTTCACTTAAATAATAAAATAATATTAGCATAGCTAAAGTTATGCTAATATTATTCTAAAAAGTATATCCTATACTTTTTTTTATGCATTTCATAATTTAGCTGGTGTTAAATAAATTGTAACTTTTATTTTGCGTGAGGGATAGAAGCGGCATCCTTTTTTGTTTTTCACAAAAAAGATATAGCGGATAGCCCGACCTTTCTCCTTTTTTTTTAGGAGAAAGGTCACGCCCAAAGCTTTATTCTTATTGTACTATTGATCCGAAGCTAAATACTGATCTTCCGTTTTGGTTCATTTTTATTTGTGCTTGATAATTAGGCATTAACATTGTATGCATTGCATCTAAATCCCATTGGTTTGGTGTTTTGAACCACTCTGCCATGTCCATATCTATTGTAATCGAAGCGTCTGCTGACAAAGTAAACGATTGATTTAACTTAACTGGAAAGCTATTGTTTTCAAAGTTTCCTGATGTTGGATTTTTTGCTGTTCCGTTGTGGTAAGCAAATGCTGTGGTGTCGCTATTGGCATCGATAAATCTTCCTTCGAATTGCATGTAGTGGTATCCTCCTCCAATCATTGCTGGCCATGCCCAGTTCGTAACGTTTAAATCGGCATATTCTCCTGATATATTGTCTGCTTGGTCAAATCCCCAAGTAAAACCAACTCCTGTATAATCTCCCATTGGCATGTGAACGTCTGAAGGAAAGGCGTAAGCAAACGTGTTTGTATTGGTAAAATCAACTAAATTATACCCTTCAACAACGATACTATCTCCATCTGCTTTGTACAATACAAAATCAGAAACTAGGTATTTTATTTTTGTAATACTGTGTTGTGTTCCTTTGTCGTTTGTATATTTTATGTCGTTAAAATCTCCTGGCATAATTGAAGCTCCTGCATAATTATGACTCATTTTAATCATAACGTGGCTTCCATTGTGACTACTTCCTGTAGTATCATAAAGGCAAGAGCTGTCATCTTTCTTTGCGTTGGCATCGTAATTTGTTGCTTTTGAATCGGTACATCCTTTCTTTTTACAAGATGTGGTTCCAAATGCTAATGTTAATCCTAAGATTCCTGCTATTATTATTTTTGTGTTTTTCATAACTATTTTTTAAAAATTAAAATTTAATCCTACCGTTGTACGATAGATTGTAAATAATTGGGTATTGCCGTTTAATTTTGATGACAATACTTTTTGATATTGAGCATTTATACTCCAAGCTCCTTTATATAATTTAAGACCTATGTTTCCGAAAAAGGTTGCCCCTCCCGATTCATTTATCATGAATTGATTTTGGTCTTTTTCGAATTTCTCGACATAACCGCCTAAAAATGGCATAACCATAATACCTTTAATATTTTTCATATAAAACACATTTGAATTAAAATTCAATGTGTTTCCGTATTTAAAATTGTCTTTATTAAATGTATTAAATTTAACATTAAGATTAGAAGTAAAACCAATATTTTTGAACTTGAAAGCGTAAGTTGTTAGAAATATGAAATCCCAACTTCCAGTTCCAGGTTGCAAATCGATATTCGGTTTACCGTAGGCATACTTTTTATTTATACTTCCCAAAGGTATTTTTAATCCTCCTCCAATTGTTACTCTATGCGTAGGTATATTGGTAGAATCTCTACATTGTTTGGTACTATATAATTGGTATGTTTGCAAAATCATTGGATCTGCAATTCCCCTTACTCGATATTTTGCTAAACCATCTATCTTTTGAGTGTTGTCTGTTACTGGAAGTGTAAACATTGTTTTCCACTTTAATTTCCAATAAAAAGATCCTCTCAATTCGTATGAATGGTAAAGGTCATTTACTTCTTTGCTTAATAATGAATTCGTTTCTACTCCTCCTCCATGCTTTAATTTAACTTGTCCCAATAAATTATACCTTCCATACATATTACGAGAATGATGGTATATTCCAAACGAGTTTCTATAATCGTTTGGAGATATATTTAGGAATATATTACAATTATCGCAAGCAAAACTAGTGATAGAACTAAGCAATAAAACAATTACTAAAATCCTTTTCATTTATCTATTTTTATTTGATCATTCTCATTACACAACTTAATCATGAACAAACTAACGCTAACAAAACAACTAACGCGTTAATCTACTCATGTAAATTATTTAATAAGAATTTATTCCAATTAAAAAATTGAAACGTTGTTCTACATTTTTTTATTCCCTTTTTCCTTTTGTTACAAATAACAGTTAATACCAATTAAATTATGAAATGCGCCAAATAAATAATTTTATTATCACATATACTTCTTCAAATAAAACTACCATAGCTAAGGCTATGCTAATTTTATTTTCATCGTCTATAAGAAAATAAACTTTATTTTTTAAGACGCATTTCAATATTCAATTGGTATAATTTATAACCAACAAGTAACGCTAACTGTTTACTTGTAACGGTGTTTTTATTACACTTTTAAAATTATAAGGGTTTTCTACACTCAATACAAATATCTATACTTTTTTTTGATATCATCCAATACTCTAATTGTAAAATATTGCCGTAATGAATTGCGACAAAACTTTCTAAGTATTGACATGTTTATCAAATTTCCAGTAAAATAAATTGCATTGAGTAATAAGTCATTTTAAATTCAAATTTCAGTTATAGAAATTTGGTTAAATATGATTTACTTTATTATCGTTATGCCATTTTATGCGGCATTAAATAAAGATTAGACTATTGGAGGTCTAAAAATAGAATTAATGTAGATTTCTTGAATATGATTTTCAAGAATAAAGTATTTTTCAGTTTCTTCTAGTTTTAACAAAGTAGGTTTTACTTCTGTAAGCTGTTGGAATGAAAAAATATAGACTGATAAAACCGAAAACTCTCCAGTTTGGCTAGAAATATTATTGGCTGAAAGTTTTAACTCTTTGGATAAGTGACAAGTACCTTTACAGTTTGAATCGGGTACATCTTTGTTCTCACAAAACTGAGCTATATATTCATCTTGATTTAAAGCATAGTTCACTAGCTTTGATGTTTGTATTAGTACAGACAAAAACAGCGATGCTATAAAAAATGATATGATGACTTTCTTCTTATTCACTCCTGCAAAGATAGACAATCTATTTTTCTCCTAAAATGACATTTATCAGTTATTTTATTTCTGTACGGTGTTTTATTGATTTTTTTACAAAGCTTTTACTGTGTATCCTTTTGCTCTTAGCAATTCGATGACTCCTTTTTGTTGTGGTAAATGAGCTGCTCCAACCGCCATAAATACACTTCCTTTCTTTAAGTATTCCTCTACTCTAGCTGCCATGTGTTTGTTTCTAGAATAAAGAAAAGCTTCGTTAAATATCTTTTGATTTCCGGGAGTATCGCCACTAAACTCATCCATAACTTCCATAAGACGATCTAAATCGCCTTGGGTGTATATTTCTAATAATTCTTCTATGCTTATTTCCTCTTCTTTTCCAAAATCGATTACTGCTTTTACTAAATCCTTGGCTTGTTGTTCTACCGAAATAGATTTTATTGCTGTGATTTGTTCTTCCATAGTTTCTAATCCAACGAGTTGCTTGCCTTGCTTTTTTGCTTCTTTAAACCAATGCATATCTAATGCGTTTTCTTGCTCCGCTTTTAAATCTTTTGTCGCTACCATTTGAGCGGTAATAAGCGGTTGCATTTTATTGAACATAAACAAAGACATTCCGATAGAATCTATAAAAAATTGATTGACGAATGCGTAATCTTCTTTAGTTAATAATGTTTTCAAGGTTTTGTTCGAGTCCATTATCATTGCAGCCATCATCCCTACTCTGTCGATACTATCTAAATTTAATTCCATGGCGTAAATATCTGCTTTATCAAAAGCTTTTTTTACTCCTTTTTTGAAATTAAAAACCCGCTGATCTTTTGAGTGAAAAGTTCCATATAAATAAGATGTTTTTTCTAATCCATTTCCCGAAATACTCCAGAACAAACTTTTGTATTCTTCTTGAGAAAAGGCTGTAATTGTTATTAGTGTTGAGAATACTAATAATAGTTGTTTTATGTTTTTCATTATCCTAAATTAATCCTCTTGTAGTTTGTTTTCTATAGCAGTAATCCAATTGTTAAACCTTGGATTTTTAGATTTTATTCTTTCAATAGTCAGCATCTCAAATATCATCTCACTATCAAGAACTTTATCATAATCATATATTCTCTCCAATCTTTTTGACGGAGCTCCTTCTGAACTCCCATTGATGTCTTCTGGATTTTTATATACCTTTAAGATTTCTCTTATATCCTGCATTTGATTTTCTTCGTCAATTACAATATCAAATCCTTCTATACCTGAAAACATTAGAGATTCCAATTCATACTTTTGAATATAGGGTAAGAAATTACTCCCTTGCCCTATTTCTTCAAAAATTCCCTCTTCAATTTTATCTATCAAACTAGAGTCTGTAGTATATTTCGGGAAATTTGTAGGCAATCTAAAAAAATCTATTAGGGTCGTTACAATCACATTTTCTTGAGCAAAAACCCTAAGGATATCATTCTTTAACAGTTTATAATTAATTACCCCTCCTTTTTTATTTAATTTCCTATTTGTGATAATTGTTTGAGCATTCATTGCATTGGTAAATCCCCGACTGTAGAGGTATGGTATTATTTTTTTTTCAACAAATGACACTTCTGTTATCCCCTCTACTATAAACACTAATCTCTTCATCTGTTTACGAATTAAAAGGCTGTCCTCCTATAATATTTTTAAGCCAGATGTCTCCAATACTATATTCTTGTAACCAATTTTCTAAATTTTCTTTGTCCAACCTCTTAAAAACGGTTTCATTGTTTTTCTTATCAGCAATGATAATATCCTCTGCTTCAAAATTATTAAGAAAAGTAACTGATTGAGTTGATACTATTAATTGAGAATTTAAAGCTGCTTTTCGCATTAAAGCTGCTAATTTATTAATTGCTATGGGATGTAACCCTAATTCTGGCTCATCTATTATTATCGTTTGAGGAGGCGTTGGTTGCATTAATAAGGTAACCAAACACATAAATCTTAATGTTCCATCAGATAAATTATAAGCATCAAAATAAGCGTCTGAATACGCAACTTCCTTCCATTTTAATTTTATTATGTCTTCATTTAATTTTGACGGTTCTAAAATAAATTTATCAAAAAAAGGAGCTATAGATTGTATCGTTTTTTCAATTCTATAAAAATGCTTAGGATGTTTATTTTTTAAAAAATACAGAAACGAAGCTAAGTTTCCTCCGTCGCTTTTCAATGATTCATTATCATCTATATTACTAACACTTTTTATTGGAGAATTATCTCCCGTATCGTGAAAATGATAAATTCTAATCGATTTTAACCATTGATTTAAATAATAAGCTTGTCCACTTTTAATTTCTTTAAAACTGGTCTCTCTTACATCTTCTTCATAAAGTTTTCCACTCCATAACTTCCCTGACTTAAAAGCTGTCATTACCGAATTTAAATACAAAGAATCCTGGGTGTTAGCTAATTTAAGAATAAACCGATTATATGAGGAGTCAGACCTTGACGTGCCAAAACCTAAATCGAGTAAAATATCTTGCGTCTGTTTTTTTCCAAAATAAAGAATATTATTAGACCCTCCCTTTCTTATAACATAGCTCGCTAATTTCTGCTCATAAATCGACTTAATAAAAGAAAAAACAGAAATAAAATTACTTTTACCGACCCCATTCCCTCCTATAATAATATTAATAGAATTTAAAGATATTTTCTGATCCTTTATAGATTTATATCCTTTAATATGAATCCTCTTTATCATAAAAAAATAGTTAAGTAACAAATATACTTATATTATCAAGTATATTCAAATAAAAAACACAAGTCTATTTAACCTCCTTCAACTCATCTTCCTTTTGAATAAAGTAAGTATAAAACCACATTAAAGTAAACGAAGGAATAAAATCTGTAAAAGGCATAGCTTCTTCAATGAATCCTCCAATTGTTCCAAACATAACTCCTTTTTTTCCTTTATACATCAAGTACATTGCTAAAGCTGAAATGGGAGCCCACACAAAATCAATGGCTTCAAATACGGCAGGAAAAACATAAGACAAAAGCCCTATTCCATCAAATATAATTCCTAGTATTAATAATATTATTTTCTTGTTCATTTTTTTGTTTTTAATAATTCAACTAAAATAAGTCAAACATTGTTCCAAAATTTATCTTACCAAATCTTAGCTATTTTACCAATTGGCTGACGCATAGAATCTCCTTCCTTAATATCAAATGCTTCGAAGAACTCAGGCATATTACTTAACGTTCCATTTACTCTATTTTTCCCTGGTGAATGAGGATCTGTTGTTACTCTAGTAATCAATGCATTGTCTCTTATATTGTTTTTCCAAACTTGGGCAAATGCTATAAAGAAACGTTGTTCTGGCGTATATCCATTAATCAATTCTTGCTCTTTATTTTCTAATGTTTTCTCAAAAGCATGATAAGCGATTGTTAATCCTCCAAAATCAGCAATATTTTCTCCTAACGTCAATTCTCCGTTCACAAAAACACCTTCTAATACTTCGTAAGAATTGTATTGGTCAATTAGCTTTTGTGTTTTCTCTCCAAATTGTTTTGTATCATTTTCTGTCCACCAATTGTTCATCATTCCTTTGGCATCATATTTTGCTCCCATGTCATCAAATCCATGTGTAAACTCGTGCCCGATTACAGCTCCCATTCTTGCATAATTTACAGCATCTTCATAATTTTCGCTAAAGAAAGGCTTTTGCATAATTCCTGCAGGAAAAACAATCTCGTTTAACAATGGGTTGTAATAAGCATTCACAATATGCGGAACCATTCCCCATTCTTTTTTGTTCACTTCTTTGTGTAATTTACTCATGTTTTCTGCAATGTCAAATCGCTTCGAATTGATTACATTTTGGTAATAACTGTCTCTATTAATTGTTAAAGAAGAGTAATCTTTCCACTCATCAGGAAAACCTAATTTACGAGCAAAAGAACCTAATTTTTCTTTCGCTTTCACTTTTGTTTCGGCACTCATCCAATCCAAATTTTCGATTCTCCCTTCAAAAACAAGCGTAATGTTTTCGACCATTTCATTTATCTTTACCTTAGCCGATTCGCTAAAATTATCTTCTACAAATGCCTCTCCCAAAGCCTCTCCTATTGCCGAATTTGTAACAGCTGCAATTCCTTGTTTCCACATTGGTTTTTGAATTTTAGTTCCCCTCATAATTGTACTATAAAAATGAAAACTATTTTGAGCCAATTCGGTGGTCAAAGAATTAGAAGCCGAGTTAATCAATTTCCATTTCAAATACGTTTTCAAATCCTCAATCGATTCTTCTGCCAACAACTTATCCAAAGCAACAATAAACCTCGGTTGTCCCAAAATAATGGTATCGACTTTGGTTGCTCCACGTTCCGACAAATACAAATCCCAATGTAGGTTTGGATAAGAAGCATTAAACAACCCCGAAGCAGTTTTATTATAATTCGCTATTGGATCTCTTAATTCTACAGGACCTTTACTCGCCTCTGCCAATTTTGACTCTATATAATAAGGAATTAAATCTGCTGGTTTTTTCGTTTCGCTGGGAATTTCCAAAACAGAAAATTGATTCGATATATATTCTTGATACCCCGCTCTAACTTTTACAGAACGTTCATCTTCATTAAAATAATAATCCCTATTTGGTAATCCCAAACCTCCTTGATGAACGTGAATTCTATACTTCGAGTTTCTTTGAGCATCTTGCGAAACATAAGTACCAAAAAATGCAGAAACTCCTATATCGTGTAGGTGAGCGACTTCCTTTATCAACTCTTCTAAATTACTAATTTTATCGATATGAGCCAATTCAGGTTTCAAAGCCTCAATTCCTTGTTCGTTTCGTTTTACCGTATCCATAAAAGACGAATAATAATCTCCTATCAATTGATTCGCAGAACCATTTTCGGCATCTGACTCAGCGGCTTTTTCAAGTATTTGGTGCAAAATATTGTTATTCTTATTTGCCAACACATTAAAACTACTCCACTTGCTTTCTTCGGCTGGTATAGGATTATTTGCCAACCATTCTCCACAAGCAAACTGATAAAAATCGTCTTTAGGCTTCGTTGATTTGTCTAAATATTCAAACTCTAACGAAACGACAGAATCTTTGGTTTTCACAACCTCCTTAACCGCTTCTTTATCAACCGCTACATCCTCCGTTTTACTTGTTGGAACTTTCGTTTCGCACGAAAATAAAGTTAAACTGACTAAAGAGGTGTAAAATAATAATTTCATAATTCAAATTTGTTAGTACTCAATATAATAAAAGCTTAATTTTTTTCTAGGGCGTTTTAACAGGCTATCCACTCTAGTTTGTATTTTTAAAAACAAGTTTAACTAAGCAAAAAAGGAGCTCATAAAATCGCTCTTTTCTGCAAAGTTAACCTAAATTTTAAAAACACAAAGCTAATGCTCCTATCCCTAACGCAAAATACTTTGGATTAACATCGAATAAAAAAGGAATAATCATAAATCGTACTCGAAACAAAAAGAGATAAAGACTTTAATTTATCCAATTTAAATGACATTTAACGTTAAAAAACTTGATAGTAATAATTATTTTAATATCTTTAAGTAATCTTATTTTATAAGTCTTGCAAATTTTCTATTTGCAAGACTTTTTTACTCCTATTTTATGAAAGTTTTTACCTTTATTATTACACTCTCTCTTTGTGTTACAACTATGTTGTCTCAACAAAATACTTTTTATAGTTTTATACCAGGTGTAAATGCCATAGACAATGGTTATGGAATTTTAGAAAAAAATGGAATAATTTGCGTTATTAACATAAATAAAGAAGTTATTAATGACACCTCAATATTATCTCCTAAAATTAACAAAATTGACAATTTAGGTAATTTAATATTTCAAAAAGTCATTAAGATAGACACGGCATTAACTGACCTTTTCGGAGGTTATAACGTTACCGATTTTCGAAATGATAATAATTGGTTTATTACAGGACACACCACTAAACATTCAACTGCTAATTATATTAGTATTCAACGTTTAAATTCAACATTAGATTCAGTAACACGAATTTTAGCACCACTTAAAGGAAGTGCTACAAACGTAATAGGGAAACATGTAAAATATATAAATGACACTTCAATTATTGTTGTAGGAGTAGTTAATTTTTCATACACTAGATATATAAGAGTCATGTCTATAGATACTGCTGCTAATTTAAATTGGACACTCGACATAGGCTCTGCATCTTCTAACGCAAACAATAATGTATCTTCCATGTCTATCGATTTAGCAGAAGATGGTGGGTATTTCATCAGTTTTATGGACAACCCTTATCAAGATTTGGGGCACTCTAATATGTATTTAAATAAATATTATACACTTGCTAAAGTTAGCAAAAATGGATTATTAGAATGGAAAAAAATAATCAGAAATAGTAACAATCGTAATTCAATCCCCGGAAGCGTTATAAAAAAAGACACCAATAGCTATTTAATCACTTGGGTAGAAACTTCATATACGGTGCATTCCAACACAACAATAGGGACTAAAGGTTTAGACAGTGTTGCCTTATGGGTAGGGGAAATAGATTTACAAGGAGAATTCAAATGGCAAAAGTCGCTTCACAAAGTCGCTTCTAATTGCGACACACTGCCCTCGATAACTCATAATCCTTATTCTATAACTGCTACTAGAGATGGAAACTACCTCATCTCTGCAAGTTTTAGATATTATTTATATCCCGGAAATTTAATAAAAATAAGACCCAATGGAGACGTTATATGGAACCGAAAAATTGAAATATTAAAGGATCAAAATACAGATGCTCAAACTCAAAGTACTCAACTCCTTTCGATAAAAGAAAGTTTAGACGGTGGAATATTGGGGGTAGGTAGTTTTTATAGTTCCCCTAGCACACTATACCCTAGCGGAATAACAACATCCATACTCTTGAAACTAGACGAACAAGGCTGTTTGGAACCAGGCTGTCATTTGGAAGGTTGTACCGACCAAGAGGCAATTAATTACAACCCCGAAGCGGTGTACGACTGTGGTTGTCAATACGACCCTTGCCCTGGAGGAAATAGCTTAAACATAATGGCAAGACACTACTTTGCAATAGGCTATTTGGATTATGAACTCTATCCAGCATCAAATCCCTCAAATATTTTGATAGAACACAAAGGAACTTCCCCCGATAGTTATGCCGAAATGTATCTCTATCACTTAAATCAATCTACTTGTATAGAAGACAATTGCGACAAAGATTACCTTTTGCATATACATTATAGATACAAACACAACAACCCCAATTATATAGCTCCCTATACTTCTACCGACCTTTCAAGCCCTAACTATAAAGCTTATTTTCAGGTAAGAATTAACGACAGCCTGTTTTTAGACCTAGGTAATCAACTACACGCCGAAATTGATACTGTTATTACAATTAACTTTTGCAAACCAGATACAACAACTTACTTTGCAGACTTTACAATTTTCCCAAACCCTACAACAGGCAATATAACAGTTGCATTACCAAAAACACAAACATTTGAAAAACAACTATCACTAAATATAGTGGATATGACAGGTCGCTTAGTCAAAACAAGAACATTAATCAATACAAACACACCAATTTCTTTAACAGACTTAGCAACTGGACTATATTCTGTAGCTATTTTTAGAGACGGCGAATTGCTTTATCATCAAAAGTTGGTTATCTCTTGATAATTAAAATTTATTTTCAAATACAAAAAAAAGGAGCACTAATAAAAGTACTCCTTTCAACCAAAAAAATTAAAAAATATGCACCTCTATAAAGTGCATTCCTTTTACTCAATAATCAACTTTTGAGTTCCTACTCTACCGTTAGATTCTACAATTACATTATAAAACCCTTTTGAGAAATTAGAAACGTCTATTACTTGCTGATTAAAGTTTGTTCCAAAAAATTGATTGCTATAAACTACTCTTCCGTTTAAGTCAACTATTTTTATTGTCGCTTGTTCGCTTGTTAAGTTATCGTATAAAAATGTAACTTGGCTAGATGCTGGATTTGGATAAACACCTACATTTATACTTTCATTTTCATCAATCGATACTGCCGAAATCATTTCTTTTGTAAAGTGAACATTTCCTCCTGCCGAAGAACCATCAAAGCCTGTCATAACTATTCTCCAAATATTTTGTGCTCTATCGGTAATAAAATAACTTAATTCATCTTCAATATCATAAGACATTGTTCCCATGTTAAATGATTTCCAATCAAAACCAATAACATTCATATTTTCTTCTTCGGTGTAATCTCCCCAAAGCGCTGTATTTACATCTATATTTCTAGCTTCACGAGCTTTCAATCCTTTGTTCAATAATATTCCAACAGAAGGGTAATAAGAACCTTGAGGTTGCCATGCTTGGTATCTTGTTACCGTAAAATCCCAACTTCCTGTATTTGGTTCTCTATCAATTGTTGAAGCGTTGTCCATCGAATAATAAACATAATTCTTATCGGTATAATTAGCCATTGAAATCGCTTCGGTTACCAAATTTGACCCATCGATATTAGCGTACTTAAAATTCCAAGTTCCTCCTTCAAAACTTTCTATCAAAACTTTTTTGTATGTTCCGTTTAGTGTTTTTAGGATAAAGATAGAATCTCCCGTTACACCATGCGTTACACTATTGTAATTTCCCCAACCATAATTTGGATGTCCTGTAGCTGACGCATTAAAAGCTCCAGAATCCCATTGTTCTTCAGAATTATACAAAGCTGTCCAATTTGCAATTCCTGATATATCTACTGTCGCCCAATCCGAAATACCTCCATTTGGATAAGTGTATAATTCAACTCCATGCCCTCCGTTTATTCTAATGTAAGAGCTAAACGAGCTTGTAGAAAAAGCGACTTCCCAATCTACATTGGAAACATTAGAAACTTCTCCATTGTCTAAACTATAAAAAGAAGTGTTGACATATCCGTTTCCTGTAGATAATGTTTCAGAAACTTGTGCTTGTGTTATAGCCATTGAAAATAATGCTATACTTGAAAGTAATATTTTTTTCATGTTTATTGATTTAATTCTATTTATTTTTTTTTACAAAGGAAAGAAAGATACTCCTATTTAAAACTATCAAAAGTCATTATTTAGAACAACGCTTCACAAATGACTTTTCAATGTTTTTTCTATGACAATTTTGTGACTATCCTATAACGATTAAAGCGCTTGCAATTCAAAAGTTGGCGTTCCTTTGTCTCCTTGTGCATTGTAAAAATCAATAAAATGAAGTTTATAATAAATTCCTTCTGTTGATTTTATAATGTAATTTTTGCTTGGACGAGTCAAATAAGTACTGGCATCAAAATCGTAGTATTTCCAATCATAACCAATACTATTTATAGCGGTAGAAAAATCAAGGCTAGAAATATCTTCATTGGTTATTTCAGAAAATTCTTTATCAAAAACTTTGGCTACTTGCACTTTATTTTGATTAATTAAAACGCCTGTTACTAAATAAGCTAATTCGTGTTCGTAGAAATAATAAGTGTATTGAGTAAAAGAAATATCCCAATTTTCTTTTGGCGGTTCAACGGTAATTAAACTATTGGTTTGAACAGAATAAGACACATAATTTAATGCATTGTCTTTCTCTATTGTCACTTGATTCAAATTAGAACCGTCTAGATTAGCTATTTTAAATGTATAACTCGAATTTGACACCGATTGAAATGCTACTTTTGAGAATCCTCTGTGTACTCCTAAATTATCTAATCCCCTATCCAAAATATAAATTCCATTGTTGTTTTTCCAATCACCTATTGCGGTAGAATCAATATGTCCTGTATTAGAATCCCATTGCCAAACTGCTCCAACTGTATCGGTAATCGCTCCAAAGGTCAGGTTATCTACTTTTGCTATTCCCATTAAATTTGCACCATTCAATGTAATGTGCCAGCCACTTTCTCCACACTCAAAACCTAAATCCCAACTTGTTTTTAAATTTTGACTCACAAAACGGTCTGTTCCTAAATCAAAAAAGGCTTGTTTGTTATAATCACTCCCCATTTCGAATGAATTGGAAATTACATTCCCAACCTCATGCTTTTTTACTGGTATTTCGGCTTTTTTACAAGCAAAAGCCATCAAAAGAAAACTTGAAAAGATTAATATTTTAGATTTCATAATAAATTTGGTTCGGTATAGAATTGGTTTATCAGCTAAGCTAATTCCTTTTCCATTTATTAATGTTTATTTTTAATGTTGCAAAATAAGTCCTTCCCATTCCAACATTGATACTACTTCCTGCACTCGAATGCGTTCCTCCAGTTGTTGAAGAAGCAACAGTTTTTACATTAAATATATTTTTAGTTCCTAAAGAAATCGTAATTTGTTTTTTATACATTTTCTTAGAAATCGTAAAATCTGCGGTGTGATAATCTTGCACAAAATTGGTTTGGATATTTTCATTTGCATCTAACACAACTCTAGGTAATTTTCCTTGGTATTTGTAAAACAGTGCAAATGTTACTTGTTTTTCTTTCATTTCGTACAAAACACTACCTCTAACCTCTGGACTGTAACTAAAACTAGGAGCCTCTGCCACATCTAAATTATTAGAACGACCAATATACGAACCGCCAACATTGACTTTTAAATGCTTATATCCCATCTGAAAATCAAACTGTCCACCAATTGATTCAAAAGCTCCTATGTTTACGTAAGTAAATTCTGTCCCTTGCACATTTGCGAGAGAAATTTGATTTTTAATATCATTATAAAAACCGCTAATTTCGGTTTTAAAAATTAAATTATTGTGCAAAATATTATAAGCCATTGTAAGGTTATAATTAGAAGATGTTTCGGCGACTAAATTAGTAGAACCTACAATATTGTGATTAATATCTACAAAATTAAAATACAATTCTTTTAACGATGGTGCTCTAAATCCTCTGGCATAAGAAGCTCTTATGGTATATTTTTCTTTCCCATATTTTACGTTTAACGAGGGTAACATCGGAGTTTTATAACTGGTATTGTAGGCATATCTTAATCCTGGTCTTACAATAAAATCTTTTAAATTTATTTCGGTACTTCCGTACAATGCATAATCGCCTTGTTCTTTCTTTCCTCCTTCTATTCTAACTCCTTCGGCTTGTTCTACATTAATTGCATAACCAATTTGATAACTAAAAATAGAAGAATCCATTTGATTGGTGTAAGTTCCTCTAGATAAAGTTTGATTGAAAACTGAAGTATCTTGATCTCCTGAATTTTCGGTTAGTAAACGATCTAAAGTTGTCAAATCTGTAAAATAAGAATTTTTGATTCTTTGGTAATGATTGTAAGAAGCTAAAAAGTCAACTGCTTGATTCTTTTTTAATTTCTTATTCATAAAAAAGGCATTGTCTAATCGGAAAGTATTGTAATCATCGTCAAAGGCTGTTTCTTGATAAGGAGCTCTTGGGTATCCTCTGTTAAAAATGACTTCATCAAAGACATCTCCTTTATATTTTAATTTCCATCCTTTTATTGTTCTTCCCAATTGTACCCCTCCAAAAAACTGTTCTTTGGGTTTCCATGCTTTGTAGCGAGAAGAGTCTGCGTAGGGTTTTGGATTTTTAAACGTTGCATCTCCATCGTTCCAACCGTCAAAATAGTTTCTTCCGCCTGTTATTACAACATCATTTTTCTTTTTATTGAAAGCAACTTTACCCGTTAAGTTATATTTTCCTGAACTTTCGTAATAAGAGGTAGCTCCTACCGAAATTCTTCCTTTGGGATTGGTTTTCGTTATTAAATTTATAGCTCCTGCTAAAGCATTTGTTCCATAATTAACCGATAAAGGACCTTTTACGATTTCTACTCGTTCGATGTTATCTAAATTTATTTGAGCCAAATCTATATTTCCATTCAATCGACCAACAACAGGAATACCGTCGATTAAAATCTTTACATTTTGCCCAGACATTCCTTGTAAACTCAGACCACTCCCTAAAACACCATCTTGATTTACCCTAATCCCTAAACTATTCGAAAGTACATCTTCTAAATTTACCGCTCCCATGGCTTCAATTTTTTTTCGATCAATAATTTCTATTTTATGAACGGCTTTCTCGGGGCTGTTTGCAGAATATTGAGCTGTAACAACAACTTGGTTAAGCATTACATTGCTTTCTTTTAGCGTAAATTTATAATTACCTCCCAAGTTTATGCTTTTTTCTATTGATTGGAATCCTATAAAGCTAATTTTAGCAATTGCTGTTGTATTCGATTTCGTATCTTCTTTAGAAAAAACGATAACTCCTGAAGTATTTGTTAATTTAGTATCGATATGCTTTCCATTTTGAGTGTAAAGCGAAACATGAACCGATGGAATTGAG
>WFNC01000459.1 GCA_015488785.1 Flavobacteriales bacterium
CGGAGCTAGCCAATCTCTCTAAACTTTCATTTTGTTCTATATTCACATTCATTTAAAGGCCATTTAAATTTCGTACAAATTTTCAATTCATCTTTCTTTAGAGAAAGATACAGATAAAAATATAAAATATTTAGATTAATTGTAAAAAGGATGTGAATTAGAGGTATTGTGATATAGCCAATAAAAAACTCCCCCCCCCACAATAAGCATTATAACATTATAAATAATTCTACGTTTTCACCATCAAATAAGAATTTAAAAGATGCTGAAATTAGTGTTAATCTTTCGCTAAAAAACATCCATTTTGGGTTTCCTTTTAATAAATACTAACTATCAAATATAAATATTTCATATTTAACTTTATCATTTAAAACATCCCTTTTTATGTTTGACGGACGCTTAGATGGCTTTACGAGATTAATTGACAACAAGACTTTAAACTTTAGTACTATTCCTAATCAAAGGTTATGACAAAGTTTCTCACTCATTCCAATGGCTCTTTTTTCTCCCATGCTTGCTGCTATTTTAAATTGTGAACAAGCTTTTATCAAATCTCTTTTTTTAAAATAAGAAACTCCAACAAAAAAGAAACTTTCTTTCATCATAAATTTATTTTGGATACAAAAATTCATATCATTAATAGAAAAATCTAAGCTGTCAATTTCATAATAAGCTAAGCCTCTTTCAAATCTTATCTCCTCCATTTTAACATCAAATTCAAATCCAGTATCAACAAATGAATTTTCCGTTTTATCCATACAAAATATTTCGCTTCCTTTAGTATGAATTGCTTTTTCAAAATCCTTAATTGCACCTTGATAATCCTCTAATCTTTTTTTATTCTTTCCTCTATTCTGAAAAGCAAGTGTATTGTCCGAATCTAATTCTATAACCCTTGTATAATCAACAATAGAACCTTTATAATCTTCTAAAATAGATTTATCTACGCCTCTGTCAATTAAAGCATATATGTTGCTTGAGTCTTTTTCTATAACCTTGTCTAATAACTGGATAGCTTCTGCATATTTACCCTCTTTTTCTAATTCTGTTGCTTGGGTATAATAGTCCGTTAATGGTTTAAAATCACAAGAAGTTAGAATTAAAATATTAAATATAATTAATAACTGTTTCATTTAATATAAGTAAAGACTACAATAAACCAAAGAAAATAAATCAATACTATTCTTTAATAATTTTTTTAATTACTTTTTCAGAACCATTTGTTATTGACAAGAAATAAATTCCAGCTGTTAAATTAGACAAATCGATTTGATGATTGAATGTTCCAAAAGTTGAAATTTCTTCATTAAATAACGATTCACCTAGGGTGTTGAAAATTATAAAATTTAATTTATCGCCATTATTTGACTCTCCTGCTATTTGAATATATTGACTCGCTGGATTTGGGTAAATTGTTAAGTTTTCTAACGCTATCTTATTTTCTACATCGGTAATTAAATCATAAATGTACGTAGATGAACTAAATGTACAGCCGTTCTGATTGGTTGTCATGACTTCATAAGTTCCACTTTGGGTAGGAATATAGGTTTGAGATATTGCTCCGTTTATTTGAATTCCATCCAAGAACCAAACGTAACTGCTTGCTGAAGTAGCGGTTAGTGTATTTCCGTTTTGTGTGATAACTGGTTTTATGTTTACAAACGGTTTTATGGTGGTAACGGAATCAATTACATTGTCATTTCTATCTATAGAAACATAAGTTGCAGTATCTCCAGTAACGTCGAATCTTACGTATTGATTGGTATAAAGTTCGGTATCGATGTTTGGAGAACCACTTGTTTTGTGCGAATCAATAGTTGCAGATCCTGCCCCTCCAGAAATGATGTATTTTACTCCATTTAATTCTCCTCTTTGGTAACAATGTGAATGTCCGTTTAAGACAAAATCGACATTGTATGTTTCGAAATAAGGGACTAAATCGGTACGCATATCTTCATTTCCTTTATATTGGAAATAAGGAGAAAAAGGAACGTAATAATCAATACTCCAAGCGTTTGTCCAAGGTGGATGGTGAAAAAACACGAATAGCCATTGTTTATCGTTACATTTTAATTCGTCTAACATCCAATTGTGCTGATCTGTTCCAATTGTATAAGGTATATTCGAATCTAAACAAACAAACTTTGCATTTCCCCAAGTAAATGAATAGTATCGTTCTGTTTGTTGCGGGTTGTTGGTTGGCAAATAAAATGCATCGATGTAAGTTGCTGCATTATCTGCATAAGTATCGTGATTTCCAATACAGGTATATTGACAAGTGTTTTTTACTAAATCGGTGTAAGGTCCAAAAAAAACTTCATCATAATTATCTCCAGTTCCTTGATCTACATCTCCTGAAACAATCCCAAATTCGGTACTATCGCTAATCATTAAGTCAGCGATATCGTTTTGAATGGTATTGTTGTATCCGCAATCTCCGTAGTGTAAGAAAGACAATGAACGTGTTGTATCGGTTTTGGCGGTATAGAAATAATCAATAGCAGATGTACTTCCGTTTGAGGTACTTGTTTGGTAAAAATATTGTGTGTTTGGCTCTAAACCTGTTAGATCAAAAACGTGTTTTTTTGTGGCGGTTGCATTTGTTTCGGTGTTGGTAAGGTTAAATGCGTCTAATCCCCAATTTAGGGTTCCTATTCCTGCTGAGGCTGTACGCCAAGCTATGGTTACTCCTGTTTGCGTCGTTCTTTGTATAAAATTGTAACGATCGACAACTTGACTCTTTGCTGTAAATGTTCCTATCAAAAACGTAATTAGTAATATTTTTTTCATAAGCTTAATGTAAGGATAATGTAATAATTATGTTAATGCAACAATCTAACAATTATATTAATGAAATTATTAATCTAATGCTATAAATAGGTCTATCTAACAATTACGCCAATCTAATAATGAAGTAATAGTCTGTTAATAAACAATAAATCTAATGCTATAAGTAATGTTAATCTAACACTTAAAATTCTTTTTTTTTTGCGTGAGGGATTACTCATTCGTTTCTATTCTTTTTATTGTATTCTTGAGTCGCTTCGCTTTGTTGTAGCTTTGTTTGAGCTCTTTTTTGTTTTTTTCTTTCGAAAAACAAAAAAAGCGAGTGCGGATAGCCCGACCTTTAGGGCACGCCCAATATCCTATTTAGGTTTTGTTGTGCTAGGATCCATCGCTTTTCCGTTAGAAATCCTCAAGGTACTGGCTACGCTTCCGATGTTAAAAAACCTGATATTATTATCATCTGTACTCATTAGCATCTCATCTTTGTTGATTGTTTCGATGTCAAAAGTTCCGTCAACAAAAACGTCTAGACTCATATAAATTTTGTTTTTTGAAGGCATATCCCACGTTCCTGTTCTGTAATAAACCAAGGTGTCGTTTGAATAATACTCGCCTCTCATCATTCCATTGTCTAACATATAAATGACATAATCACCAATTACGGTACTATCTGCATCTAAATAATCGGGCAAAACTCCTCCCATAAAATTGGTAGAACCTCCATTGATTTCGAATGCATTTAAATGGAACTGACCTTTAAGAATGGTAGTGTGTGTAACTTTGTGACAAGATGTAAATGTAAAAAGTGCTATTAAAATAACAGCTATAATATTGAGTGATAAGAATCCTTTTATTAATTTCATAAACGTGTGTGTAAATATATTTTAGACCCTAAATATAACACTTTAAAATATATTTTATGAAAAAAGTTTCAATAAAATTAAAAAAGCATCAAAGTTTTGTCTATTTTTAGGCTCAAATAATCTAAAACTATGTCAGAATTCTTAGAAACTTACGGTACTTTGTTGCAATTTATATCTATTCCTATTATAAGTGGAATTGTAGGTTGGGGAACAAATGTGTTGGCTTTAAAAATGACTTTTTATCCTTTGGAATTTTGGGGAATTAAGCCTTATATCGGTTGGCAAGGAATTATACCTTCTAAGGCGAAAAAGATGGCGAAAATTTCGGTTGATTTGTGGACTACTAAATTAATTGATGTAAAGGAATTGTTTGCTCAACTTGACCCAGAGCAGGTTGCAGATGAAATGAGACCTCAGTTTGACCGTATTTCTCAAGAGATTATGGACAGTGTAATGGGTGAACAATCTCCTGATGTTTGGAATAAAATTCCTGAGTCGGTTAAGCGAATGACTTATGCTCGTATTTCGAGAGATATGCCCGATGTGGTTTCTGAGATAATGGTCGATTTGAAAGAAAATATTGAGGACGTTTTTAACATTGAAGAAATGGTTGTAAACCGTTTGACTGCTGATAAACAATTGATGGTCGAAATGTTTTTGAACTGTGGGAAAGAGGAATTTAAATTTATTGAACGTTCTGGATTTTATTTCGGATTTTTGTTTGGTGTAGTTCAAATGGCTGTTTGGTACTACTTCCCTATTTGGTGGATTTTGCCTTTGGCTGGTCTTATAGTTGGGTATGCTACAAATTGGTTGGCTTTGAAATTAATTTTTGAACCAATTGAGGAAAAATCTGTTTTGGGAATGAAATTTCAAGGTTTATTTATTAAAAGGCAGAACGAAGTTTCGGAAGAATATGCGAAGATGTTGACTGCTGAAATTTTTACTTTTGACCGTATTTTTGCGGCCATTATAAATGGTTCTACCAAAGAACGCTTTGTTAATTTGGTTTTAAAACATGCTGACAGAGCTATTGATGAAGGTGTGGGAGTTTCTAAATCTGTGGTTAGTTTAATGACAGGGAAAAGAAATTATGAAAAAATGAAAAATGTGGTTTTGGATAAGGTGGTTAGAGAGTTACCTCAGTCTGTAAAACCTGTTTTTAATTACGCTGATGAAGTGATGGATTTAGAAAATGTCTTTACGACTAAAATGCAAGCTTTGACTCCTTTAGATTTTGTTGGGTTCTTGCGCCCTGTGTTTCAAGAAGATGAATTGAAATTGATTATGATTGGAGCTGTACTAGGAATGGCGGCTGGTTTTGCTCAACTTTATTTGGTATTTGGAGGGTGATTTTTTTTAGACTGAAAGAATCAAGACTTTAAGATGAAAGACTTTTTTTTATGAAGCAGATATTGGTTAAAATATTTTTTTTAGGAGGGCTTGCTCTCCTTTTTTCTTGTGAAGAAGATTCGGAAAATAAAACTGAACAAATTGAGATAGCTGAAGTTATTGAAATTCCTAAAATTGATTCTTCAGCTTATTTTGATCGTTTGTATGCTCCTTTAATTTTTAAAATTGATACATTTTTTGACCGTCGATTTAAAGAAAAAACGTTTAATGGGACGGTTTTGTATGCTAAAAAAAATCACCTCGTATTTAAGAAAGCTTATGGGTTTTCTACTTTAGAAACTAAGGATTCTTTGACTACTGAAAGTACTTTTCAATTGGCTTCTGCTTCCAAACCTTTTACTGCTATTGCAACTTTGATGCTTGTAGAACAAGGCAAATTAAAGCTTACCGATTCGGTAGAAAAATACATTTTAAATTTTCCCTACAAGGGGATTACAATTGAACAGTTACTCTCTCACCGTTCTGGATTGAGTCAATACACTCACTTCTGTGATGCTCCCGATTCTATTTGGCCAGACAAACACAAAACAATAACGAATAATGATGTTTTAGGTATAATGGCTGACATTGTTCCGATTACGAATTACACTCCCAATACAAAGTTCTACTACTGTAATACAAATTACTTGCTTTTGGCTTCAATAATCGAGAAAATTACGAATACTAGCTTTGAAGAACACTTAAAAAATGTAATTTTCTCTCCTTTGGAAATGAACAGTACCGTTGTTTATAACAGAATGAATAAAGACAAATTGATAAAGCCTGTAAAAGCTTACAATGGGGCTTACAACCCTTATATCGACATTTATTTGAATGGCGTGGTTGGCGACAAAGGTGTTTACTCTAGTGTCGAAGATTTATTCAAATTTTATAAGGGACTGAGATCTTACAAACTACTTTCTAAAGAGCTGCTTTCTTTGGCTATTTCTCCTAAAAATGAGACTCGGAAAAATGGAAAAAATTATGGTTATGGTTTTAGATTACTCCAATTGGAAAATAATGAAAATATTGTTTTTCATACCGGTTGGTGGAAAGGCTTTAGAACTTATTTTATAATGAGTAACGAATTGGATGAACTTGCTGTGGTGCTTACTAATGTAAAGCGAGGCCCGTTTTTGTCAGTTCGAGCGTTATTAGAATTAGGAGAGGATTAATTTTTATTTAAAGTGAAAGGTTGGTTTTATTCTACTTCTCCCCCACTTCAAGATTATAAATAATAGGTGTAAATGGTGGAATTGTTTTACCTGAAGATCCTTTGCTTCCAAAGCCTAAAAAAGAGGGGACTAAAACAGTTGCTTTTTGCCCATAACTTAAATTAAGTAACGCTATTTTTAATCCTTCAACCATTTGACCTTCTCTTCCGATCTGAAATTCATCAGGACTTCCGTTTTTATAGGTGTCGTAAAATATTGAACCATTAATAAAAGAAGCTTTGTAATTGAGCTTTACAAGATCATTTGCTACTATTTTGTCTCCAAATTTTTCATTCAAATATTTAATATAAACACCTCCTACTTTCAATATCGAATCATTTGCAGCATTCCATGTTTTAAGTAAAGTTCCAATATCTTTTAGTTCTTTTAATTCTAAAAAATCTTTCTCTTCATTTATTCTTTTTTGATGTTCGTCATGATTCTCAATGTCTAATAATCGAATTGTAATGACAACATCTTCGTCATCAGATAAAAAAGAAGGCGTTTTTTCTGCGTTTAAATAATCTTCATAAAAAGTTAATGCATTAATATAAAAAGAGACGCTATCCCCTTTTTGCAATAAATAAAATGCTTCTTCAATTCCTCCTAAATGTTTTTGTTTTCCTACTTTAATTACAGCGATTCCACTTGGACTAGTGTTCTTAGAATCATAAAAAACAGAATCTTCCATTGTTTTCCATTGCATATAAACAGATAAATAATCGCCTTGCTCCGGAGAGTCGCCTTCACTATTAATATCGTGGTATTTATATTTCAACCCATGATCAGTAGTATAATATTCAGGAGTTTCTCTACTACAAGAAATAATAATTGCGATGCTAAATAAGAATAAAGTTAATTTCATTTTAATTGGACTAAATTAATTTCGTAAAGGACTGGAGATAATGGAGGAATCTTGTCTAAATCACCTGCTAAACCATGTGCTAAATAATGAGGCAAAATAATATAGGCTTTTTCTCCTTCTCTCAAATAAGTTAGCGCTTCGTGCAAACCAGATTCTACATTATCCATTTCTATGATTACATCTTCTGTTTTTCCATTTTCAGATGAATAGCATAAGGTTGTGTCAGCATCTAATAACCTAATTTTATATTGAATGGAAGCGACATCTCCTGCCTTTGCTTTTTGACCATCTTCATTTGGAACATAAACATAATAATACATTCCCGTCTCTGTTCTCTTAGCATCCCAACCACGCCGTTCTACAAAACGCTTAATCTTATAAGATTCGTCCTTCGTCCAAAGCTGGCTAATTGCTATTGACTCTTTAACAGTTATGTTTTTTTGAGGTTTAACAGATGGTTGAAAAGGCTCTTTCGGATCTTCTTTGCATGATGGAAACAAGCTGATTATGACACTTAATCCAATAATATATTTAAAGTTAAAACTAAACACTTTTAATTCTTCATACTTTTTAACTACTTCAAAAATAGTAAAGCTTGATCTATTATTTAGTTTAAGTTTTTTTAATCTCATATTAGAAAACAAAGATAAAAAAGTAAAAATATATACCTCTTTATTTTAACTAAATTTATGATTTTATTAAAACAAAAAAAAAGGCTTGAATCTAATTAAAATTAAATTCAAGCCTTTTTTGTAAAGCTATCTACTCAAATCAAACAGCAATTTCAAGAAATTTAAAAAGCTAATTACATTGAGATTACTCTATCTAATCAAAGATACATTTCCATAATACTCATGTTCCTCACC
>WFNC01000460.1 GCA_015488785.1 Flavobacteriales bacterium
CAAGTAAAAGCTCAAAACTTAGCTTACGAAACAAAGAACACTGAACTAACATCTAGATTGGATGTGTTAAGCGGAAGTGTTAATCGTCTAAAAGCTGACACTTCTTTACTCGGTCGTTCTTTGAGAATGAAAGAACGTCAATACGATAAAATAAATGACTTGAATATGCGTATTCAAGATCAATTGGAATCTTTACAACGAGGGAGTACTATTGAAAACCAACGTTTAGTCAATGATCTAACAGCTACTCGTATAGAATTACAAAAAAGAGAAGATGAACTAAATAGACTTGCGAAAGAATTGAAATTACTAGAAGCTACTTTAAACAAAAAAGAAGCAACTTTAAATCAACTTTCGGCAGATTTGGAAAGCAGAGAGCAACGTGTAAAAGAACTTGAAGCCATGATTGCTAAAAAAGATGCGGCTGTTAAAGCATTAAAAGATAAAGTTACTGATGCATTGTTAGGCTTTAAAGATAAAGGACTTACGATCGAACAAAGAAACGGAAGAGTCTATGTCAGTTTAGAAGCTAAACTTTTGTTTCCATCGGGGAGTACTCAAATTAATACGGAAGGAAAATCTGCTTTAATACAGCTAGCAGAAGCTTTACAAGATCAAGTTGATTTAGATGTATTGGTTGAAGGTCATACAGATGTCGATAAGTTAAAATCTTCTTCACATCCTAAAAATAATTGGGAATTAAGTGTTTTAAGAGCGACAAGTGTTGTGGAAATAATGTTAGCTAATTCTACTATCGACCCAAAAACAATTACTGCTGCTGGTAGAAGCTCATTCATCCCTGTAGATGAAACTGACAAAGCTAAAAATAGACGAATTGAAGTTATTTTGATCCCTAATTTAGATGAACTTTTTGAAATTATTTCTAAATAAATAGGTTCTACCGAGTTTGGCGTGGTTAGTTTTATTTAGAAGTGCTCCTTTTTGTAAAATTTACAATGATTTTTTTTATGCTTATCCGCTTGTTTTCCCAAAAGGATAAATCCCTATTATTTTTTCTCTACTTGCTCTATGTCCTCAAGCCGGACAGGCTCTTCATTTTTTTCTTAGTCAAAAAAACGAAGCAAAAAAGACAAGGCTAAAAATAGATATGAACATAGACCGGCATAAAAATTAAGTTCGGTTGGCGGATCTCCTAGCGGAGCTAGCCAATCTCTCTAAACTTTCATTTTGTTCTATATTCATATCCATTTAAAGGCCGTTTAAATTACGTACAAATTCCCAATTTATCTTTCTTTAGGGAAAGAGGCGGATAAGGATTTTTTTTTACTGTTTAAGTTGTTTACGTTCTCCAATAGAATAACCTTAGATTTTAATTAATTTCTGAACCACTAACTCATCCTTGTATTGAATCTTTAAAATATAAGTCCCTGTTGAAAATGAACTTGTATTTAACTTTAACTGACTGCCATTATTAGCGTTGTAATTCACATCCCATAACAATTTACCTTGTGCATCAGTTATTGAAACCCCAATAGATGTTCCTTTTATTTTTTCTAATTCTAAGTTGACAGTTAGTTCTTCATTGAATGGATTTGGAAATGCATAACAATCTTGGTTATTCGTAAATTGTTGAAGTAATAGATTGTCTAAAGTATCTCCGTCAACATTATTATTTGGATTGATTGCTTGAACTTGAAATACATTAGAAATTTGACTCCCTACATTAACAACAGGAAGCTGAATTAAAATTGTATCATTTGGCGCTAAATTACCCGCCCAATTATAAGAAGATGAATAATTATTTACCCCATAATTAAAAACTACAGATTCTAAATTTTCCAAACCTAAGTTTTTTATAATTAATGATGGTAATATTGATTTTCCACAATTTGTTTCTAATGGACTTACAACTTTAATTAAACTTACATTGTCTAAAGTAGCATTAGGATTATAGCCCGTTAATGAAGTTACACCAGAAGCATTTGGATCTAACCAATCACGAAGTCTATTTGTAGCTCCATTTCCATTCCAAGAAACAGCAAACTTTCCGTAAAAATCATTTACACTGTTCGAACAAGTAGCTTGCCCTCCATGGAGTTGACCAACAATTAAATGATTTTCATCCCACAATCCAGAACCAGAAGAACCTCCTTCTGTCGTTGTGTTTCTATCCCAAGCTAAAATTTTCCACTCAGCATTTGAAACGGCACTTGCCATGTTTCCAGAAACAGGAGAATTATCATCGAAAGATATTTTTTTCACATCTCCTCTAGGGTGGTGAATACCTACTGTTGTTACAGGAATATCCCCTGAATTGTTCCAACCAGCATAATAAACGTTGTAAGAATCGGGAGGAGTTGTATTTAAAAGAATTAAACCAAAATCTGAATTAGGATTTCGAGCTTTAAAAGTAGAACCATTTATCAAATCATTGCTTGTCGCATTTTGACTATTAGAAGCGGACTGACTTCCGCAAATAGGACTATCATAATTAAATCGAAAGACTGCACTACTCATAGATTGCGGACTACAATGATTGGCGGTTAAAAAATATGGTTTTCCGTCTTGACTTGTATTATTAACCAAAGTTCCCGAACATAATCCTCCCCCATTTACAATTCTAGCGACAGCTTTTATTTCGTTTCGCCATAAATCTCCATCAGCACAAATGACATCCATATTGCAATTTCCCGACTCGTTAACTTTCGTTTGAGCATTCCAATTATTGATATCTAAATAACCATGAACAACCATTCCAATATTCAATCGACTTAAAGATTGGCTCTTTTCAGGTTCAAAATATTCAACAATTATTTTATCTCCTTTTATCAGGTCTGTACCAAGAACGTTCGCTTCGTTGTTGTTTTTAGCTGTATAAGCTCCTTGTATATTTTTTTTATCTGCACTATAAATATGAACGGTAGAACCCTCTTCTAAATAAAAATCATTAAAAATTAAATTGATAGAGATTGCATTTTCACTTTCTAAAATTAAACGACAAATTCTACCTCCATTTGTAAGACTTGTCCAAACTCCAGCGTCCAATACAGAGATTGAAACATTGTGCTCAAAACCAAACATATACATTCCTGTTCCGTTTTTAATATTCTGATTATTCTCCGCTATAACAGTTTGCAAATCAAAAGAAGGCATTTCTACTAC
>WFNC01000461.1 GCA_015488785.1 Flavobacteriales bacterium
ATTCTATTATTTATTTGCTTTATTTCTAAAGCTCGAAACCTTGTCCCAAATAATGGTTTTGATATTTATACAACCTGTCCAAATACCTCAAGTCAAACTAATTTGACCCCTCCATGGAATACTGTTAATAATGTTACTGGAACTCCTGATTACATGAATGTTTGTTTTTTTGCAGGAAACCAAGGTGTACCAACCAATAGTTACGGATATCAACAAGCTGTTTCTGGCTCGGGTTATTATGGACTAATAACCTATTTTGAAAATCAAGAGATAAGAGAATATCTAACAGTGCCTCTTTCTTCCCCTTTAGTCTCCGGAATGACTTATACAATCGGATTTCAAGTAAGTTTGAGCGATAATTTTAAATATGCAACTAATCATTTGGGTGCATATTTATCTATTGGATCTATTACTGGTTTTGGAAACTCTCTATCATTACCATTTAATCCGCAAATTGACAATTTGTCTGGTAATATAATTACAGATACTACAAACTGGACCCTTATTTCAGGAACTTTTACTGCTACTGGAGGAGAAGACTATCTTACGATTGGAAATTTTTTCAATGACAACAACACGGCAGTATCAATAGTAAACCCGTCTAGTTCTCTTGGTTGGGCATATTACTATGTTGATGAAGCATATGTTATCTCAACTCCTTTACAAATAATAGGAAATAGTAACATTTGCCTTGGAGATTCAGTAACATTACAAGCTATAGGCGATACTAATTATTCGTGGGTAAATAATCTAAATCCAAATTCTATTCTTTCAATTGATTCCTTGTTAACCATAGCTCCAACAGCAACCTCTACCTATATTGTTTATGGAAGCTCTGATACAGTATCATTTACGGTTAACGTAGCTTCTCCTCCATTTTTTGACTTGGGTAATGACACAACCTTATGTCAAGGAGAGATCTTAATACTTGATGTTACCACTCCGAATGCACTCAATTTATGGCAAGATAATTCTACTAATTCAATTTTTAATGTAACTCAACAAGGAACATATTGGGTTATCGCTACAGTAAATAATTGTAGTTCAACAGATACAATTCATGTAAATTATATAGCACTACCTACCGTTGATATAGGAAACGATACAATTTTATGTCAAAATGAAGAATTAATACTTGACGCAACCACTCCGAATGCTATCTATATATGGCAAGATAGTTCTAACACTCCAACTTTCAATGTAACGCAACAAGGAACATATTGGGTTACCGTTACTGTAAACAATTGTAATTTAACTGTTACAATTTTAATAGATAAAGAAGACTGTGAAATAACTCTTGAAATACCAAATGTTTTTACCCCGAATGATGATGGTATTAATGACTTATTCGTTCCTATAATAAGTAAAGGAATCGTTTCTATGAATACCTCTTGTTACAATAGGTGGGGTAACAAAATATTTGACACTAATAATCTTTTAATTGGATGGGACGGAAAAGGCGTTAGTGACGGTACATACTTTTGGATTATTAATTATACGGACATTAATGATGTGAAAAATACTTTAAACGGGCACGTAAATATATTAAAATGATAAAAAAACTACCTCCAACAAAACCTAAAATTCATATGGGGCAAAGTGGGAATTTGAAAGTGCAGAGCTTTGATAAAGACCGCTAAAGATAAAATTTGAAATTTAAATGGAAAAAATTAAAAATAAAATTATATCTTTAGCTAAATAAACAAACCGAAAGTGCTTAGCTTTGAGCCCCAAACGAAATTTTAGCTAAGGCGTTACCAACAATAGCATAAAAACCGAAAAAAAAGTTAGAATAACGATATGGATTTTAATTATTATCAATATAAACTCGGAAATGCTGAAATAATAAGTGCAGAAATGCACGCAAGTCTTTTAGAGATAATTATAGAAGAAAATATATTAAATTCAGAAAATCCATTTTTACAGGAATTAGTAAATTTCTTAACTTCAGATAATACTATATCACCAATTATTTCAAAGCACTTTGAAAGAGGTTTAAATTTTAAAAAAGAACGGGAAACGCTTATTCTCAATGCATCCGATTTTCCAATAAAAAGATTTGAACCGAGTTATTTCAATGATAAAATTGTTAAAAAAGGATTGTCTGGAGGGGATTTAGATGTTTACAAATCAAATATATTAAAAGAAGAGTATTATTACTTTTGGGAAACGAAACATCCATTTTCTCAATGGCATAAATGTAATTTTGAAGTTGATAATATTAATTTTTCGAGTGCAGAACAATATATGATGTACAGTAAAGCAATTCTTTTTGAAGATTTTAAAATTGCAGGAGAAATATTGAAAACTAATAATGTTCGTAAACAAAAGAACTTAGGAAGGCAAGTCAAAAATTTTGAGCTGAATAAGTGGAAAAAAAACTCAATAGAAATTGTATATAAAGGGAATAAAGCAAAGTTTATTCAAAATAATGAGTTTAAGAAATTGTTATTATCAACAAAAGGAAAAACTATCGTTGAAGCAAGCCCTGATGATAGTATTTGGGGAATTGGTTTACTTGAAAATGACGAAAGAGCAAAATCAATATTTGAATGGAATGGAACAAACTTTTTGGGTATAGTATTAACTGAATTAAGAGAAGAATTTCTCGAAAATCAATTGAATATAGGTTATTTAAGTATGGATGAAGTAGAGGAAAAACAATAAAAAGTTGGTAACAATGTGTATATTTAATGCGGGGTTTGTGCTAAACTGAAAGAGAAGAGCCTTGAACAAAGTCCGCCAAATATAAAATTTAGGATTATAAAGAAAAATACAACATAAATTATTATATTTGGCTCAGTACTAAACTGATGATACAGAGCTTTGAAGTCCCGCACTAAAATATACACGCAACGTTACCCACAATAAGATGAAAAAAATAGAAATTACAGGAAAAACATATACTTTCATCTATAATGAAAGTGCAAAATGTTGGGTTTCTAAGATAATAGTTGATGGTTTAGAAATTGACTTTGAAATCGATATGTGGTATTATAATCAAAATGAAGTAGACTGGAAGCATCTAGAAAAATTTCTATTATATATATCCTCTAAAAATCGATTAATAGAATTTATAAAATATGGTAAAAAACCAATTGAAGAAATTGGGAAAGCCTTTTTTATAAGATGTATTGATGAAATAAAAGCTTGGAAAATGCATTTTTCAAATTCAATAATGTTTCGTGGACATTCTAAAGGAATAAATCATAGAGATAATTTTGAGTTTTCTTTGGGATATGATTTTTTTGTAAAAAATGAAAATAACACTGTTGATGGCGACCCATATGGCTTATACCTAGTTGACATTAATTCTAATGAAGGTATTAATGGAGCAAGAAGAATTCAATGTTAATGATTGTCGCTTTTGATACATATTATTTTAAGAATAAAGCTAAAACTATTGGTGTCAGTTTCAAGGAATGGTCGGATGAAAACCCTTTAGAAATATATAGTGAAACTATTGATGAAGTTGAAGAATATGAGCCAGGATTGTTTTATAAAAGAGAACTACCTTGTATACTCAGTCTCTTGAACAAAATTGATACTGACAAAATTGAAATAATTATTGTTGATAGTTATGTCTTTTTAGATAATGATAGAAAATTAGGTTTAGGTGGGTATTTATTTCAACAGTTAGAACAAAAAATCCCAGTTATTGGAGTTGCTAAATCAAGATATCATTCAAATAAATCGAATACAAGAGAACTTTTAAGAGGACAAAGTAAAAAACCTCTTTACATTTCTGCTGTTGGAATTGAGTTAGATATAGCATATAAATATATTAAATCAATGTTCGGTAATTATAGAATACCTAAACTACTTCAGATAATGGACTCTAAAACAAAATAAAATGTGGGTAACAATGGCTAAAATTCATTTGGGGTGAAGTGGTAACCCGAAAGTGATGAACTTTGAATAAAGTCCGCTAAAAGTAAAATTTGATGTTTAAAATGATGAAAATTAAAAATAAAATTATTACTTTTAGCTCAGTAATAAGCCGAAAGTTCAGTGCTTTGAAATCCCAAACGAAATCTTAGCC
>WFNC01000462.1 GCA_015488785.1 Flavobacteriales bacterium
AACTATCTTTACATCCATTAGAAGCAGTTACGATGAAGCGAATGTTGTAGTCTCCTGCCTGATTGATACATAATGTTAGTGTACTGTCATAGTATTCTGTATTATCTATTTCCCAAAAATTAACAAGTCCATCTCCTGCTGGAGCAGTAGAAAAACTAGTTACATCAAAACATTTATTATCACATTGTTGTACCTCGTAATTTGCTATTGCAACAGGTTTTGGCATGTTTATGATTACGACAGTGTCAGTATCTGACGGGCATATTCCATTGTTAATAATCCAAAGTAAGGAATAATCTCCAACAATATAATTGTCTGACATTGTATTTTTTATTGTATTATCTCTAAAAGTGGCAATACTTGGATAGGTATAATTTGGGTCGAGCCTCCATTCTCCAGTAGCTGTTCCAACATTACCTTCTCCATTTAGCATTACTGTGTCTAAATCGCAAAGGTATTGGTCAAATCCAGCGTTAGCATTTGGCATATCGTAAGTTGTAATTTTTACGGTATCAGTTACACTAGGGCAAGAACCATTAGAGACCGTCCAAACTAATTGGTAAGAACCTTCTTCGTAATTATGACTGTTAGAAATGTTTAATGTATCATCGTCAAAACTAATTGTTGTTTGATTATTAAAGTTAATGTCTTGACTCCAAACACCAGAAGAAGTTCCAATTGGATTAACACTACTAAGTAATGTTGAATCTAAGTCGCAAAGTTCTATGTCACTCCCTGCTGAAGCAAACGGTGTGTCAAATATAGAAATGATAACAGTATCAGAAATTGGATTACAATTTCCGTTATTAACTTTCCATATTAATTTGTAAACTCCTTCAACGTAGCCTGTTGTATTGGTTGTAGGGTCTAATATATCGTCAAAATTAATAACGGTTGGGTTTGTCCAATTCGTAGGGATTTCCCAGGTTCCTGAAGATAATCCCGTAGTTGGTCTAGCAGATAAATCTAATGTGTAAATAGAACAAAGACTATCGTCTTCTCCTGCATTAGCAATTGGTTTATCATACGTTAGAATATTGACCGTATCTGTGACAGCATCACAGTTTCCATTAGAAACCGTCCAAATGAATTGATATTCTCCTTCCAATAAGTGAGTTACCTTTGCATTGTAAGTATTCTCGTCTATAATTAGCGGTGTGTTTTGGTTCGCAAAAGATAAATCTAAAGACCAAAGACCAGTTGAAGTTCCTATAGGGTCATTTCCATTTAAAAATAGAAGAGTATCTAAGTAAAGAGAATCTTCTCCACAAATGCTTAGGTCTATATTAGCGTCAGAAACGGGAGTGTCATAGACATAAATAGCAACGGAATCTATTGAGTCATTACAACTACCATTGGAAACGGTCCAAATAAAATGATAAGTTCCTTCAATTAAATTGGAAACGCCTGTGACAGGAGAGATAGGATTAGAAAAAACAATTGCAGAAGGGTTGTTGTTTGCCTCAGTCCAAATTCCTGTAGATATTCCTAATGGTGTAGTTGCTGATAAATTTGTGGTAAAAATATTACATAAACTATCATCTATTCCTGCATTGGAAATTGGTTGGTCAAAAACACTTATTTCAATTGTGTCTCTAGCTGGCGAACAGGATCCATTTGCAACCTTCCAAATAAAATGATAGATGCCTTCTTGTAAACCGGAAACAGTAGCATTTGAAATCGTATTGTCGTCAAAAAGAACCGCTCCTGGGTTTGGATTAGCAAAATTACTTTGTAAACTCCAAACTCCTGTTGATGTCCCCGCTGGTGTATTTGCTTCAAAAAGAGTGTTGTATGTTTCGCATAAGCTATCATCTAATCCCGCAGTAGAAGTTGGAGGGTCGTAAACTTTGATTAATAATGAGTCATTAACCGCTGGACAAATTCCGTTGTCAATTTCGAAATAGAGTTTGTAAATTCCTTCTTGTAAATTCCCTATGCTGGGAGTTGGAATCGTAGGGTCTGATATTGTTGCAACTGATGGGTTATTATTGTTTACCGTCCATGTATATTGATCAACAGGTAATGCTGTAGTTATATCTGGATTTAAAACAGTAGTATAATTCCCACATAAACTGATGTCATCGCCAGCCAATGGAAGCGGAGTTGGAGTGGTAATAATTACAGCAGTACTAGCTGAAGATTCACATCCATTTGGAGCAGTTACGGTTACGGTGTAAGTCGTCGTTACAGGAGGTCTAGCAACTGGATTTGAAATTGTAGTGCTAGAAATAGCAAAATCGGGACTCCAAGAATAAGTTCCTCCTCCTGTAGCTGTCAAAAAAGCATCGGGAGTTGCACAGCTTGTTGATACTGTTGGTCCTGCAGTTGCTGTTGGTAAATCTTTATCTACGGTTACTGTAATGTCGTCGGTGTTTGTACAGCCATTGGTCCCTATTCCTGTAACAGTATGAGTTACCGTTGATGTAGCTGATGTAGTAGGATTTCCTATAATAACACTACTTAATCCTGTGGAAGGACTCCAAGAATAAGTATCTCCTCCGGTAGCATTTAAAACCATTGTTTGGTTGTTACAGTCTAAAGTTACATCAGGTCCTGCATTAATGGTTGGAGGAGCTTTATCAACAGTCACTTCGACTGTATCTGAATCTTGACATCCGTTTCCATCTGTTATTGTTACAATGTATTCCGTAGTAATCGCTGGATTAGCCAATGGATTTTGAGCTGAAGAATTGTCTAAACCAAGTGCTGGAGTCCAACTGTAAGAGAAACCAGGAGTTCCTCCTGCGACTGATGCCGATATTGTATTATTAGGAGTTGTACAATCATTAGTTACATCTGTACTAGCAGTAGCTGTTGGGTATAGGTTTGTTAAGTTTAAAATTAAATTATCAAAATAATAATAGTTATAACATAAACCTCCACTACAAAGTCCCGTATTGTTTACTGCGTTGTTACAGTCCGAACCAAAAGCTATTCCTTGAATATTTGAAGTCGGTGTAAATTCTACAGATGCAGTAGTCCAACTAGAAGAAGTTGCTGAAACGGTAACACTTGCGAGTACTTGCCAACCATTTGTAGGACTAGGACATCCACTTCCTGTATAGGCAGGAGTCGGACATAAGGTTGTTCCATAAAGAACCATTGTGTATGATAAATCACTTGTTGCTCCATTAAATACACTTGAAGAACTTCCATTGGCCGCTGCTATATCAAATTGGAAAGTGTAAGACATTCCTGCTATTAAATTTGAAGAAAGGCAAGAACTAGCATATTGCTTTTGCCCTGTAGATTGGTTTGCTAATCCCAAATATCCTGTTCCAGAAGACGGTACTGGAGGAGCGTCATAAGTTGAGGCTATGTTTTGAAAACTACAATTGTAATAGTCAGCTGTAAAATCTGATGTTGCTAACCAAGAAGTAGCGTTTGCGATTTGCCTATTTGAATTGGGACAATTACTATAGTTTTCTAATCCTGCATTTGGGATTAATGAAGGTATAGCGCACTGAGCCATAAATCTATTTCCTAAACAAAGAAAAAGAGCTATAATTAAATATTTTATGATGCTTTTGTTCATTAATTACAACTAAAGATATAATCTCGTAAATGTAGATAAAAAGGAGGTAAACTGTATTCTCTTTTTTTTAACAATTTATTAAGTTATCAAATAGACGCATTATTATAGAAAGGTTGCTTTTTTTAGCTAAAGAATCTTAGACTATTTCAATTTAATACAAGAACGCTCAAAATACAATTTAATGATTAACTTTACATAAACAAAACTTTAAAAATAGATATGCTAACTTACATAACAAATATTCAACAGTTGAATGGAATTTTACCTCAGTCAGTTTCTTTTTTGAAAGGAAAGGAAATGAATAAGATTGAAAATATAAAAAATGCATTTTTAGGTATAAAAGAAGGGCTAATTTTTAGTTTTGGTAAAATGTCAGAAATTCCAACTTTAAAAAAAGGAGAAAAGGTAATTGACGCTTCTAATCGAATGGTTTTTCCGAGTTGGTGTGATTCGCATACGCATTTGGTTTTTGCAGCTCCAAGAGAAGGGGAGTTTGTAGATCGAATTAATGGATTGACTTATGAAGAAATTGCATTGAAAGGAGGGGGTATTTTAAACTCTGCTAAAAAAATAGCGGAGACAAGTGAAGAAGATCTTTTTAATGATGCGCTTGTTCGTTTAAAAGAAATTGAACAATTAGGAACTGGTGCAGTAGAAATAAAAAGTGGTTACGGATTAAGTTTAGAAGCTGAAATAAAAATGCTCAAAGTTATTAATCGTCTTAAAAAAGCATCTAATTTATTAATTAAAACTACATTCTTAGGGGCTCATGCTATTCCAAAAATCTATAAAGAAAATAGAACAGCTTATATTGATTTAATTATTGATGGAATGTTGCCTTTAATTGAAAAAGAAAAACTAGCTGATTTTATTGATGTTTTTTGCGAAACAAATTACTATACACCTGAAGAGACCGATCGGATTCTGGAAGCTGGAATAAAAATAGGACTGAAGCCAAAAATACATGTCAATCAGTTTACTTCTATTGGCGGTATTCAGTCAGGAATTAAGTACGAAGCTTTGTCGGTAGATCATTTAGAGGTCATGACCGAAAAAGATATAACGGATATTTCGAATAGTAAAACAATGGCTACTTTACTGCCTTCTTGTTCTTTCTTTTTGAGTATTCCATTTGCGCCTGCAAAAGAGCTGATTGAAAATAACCTCCCAATTGCTTTAGCAAGTGATTATAATCCTGGTTCTACACCTTCTGGAAATATGAACTTTGTGGTATCATTAGCGTGTATTAAGATGAAATTAACTCCAGAGCAAGCGATAAATGCGGCTACTATAAATGGAGCTTATGCAATGGATTTGAGTGATGAGGTTGGGTCTATTACAGTAGGGAAAAAAGCAAATCTATTTATAACAAAGCCCATTAGCTCAATTGCAATGTTGCCTTATTCTTTTGGGAATAATCAAATAGAAACTGTTATTCTAAATGGAGAAATAGCTTAGGGTCTCTATTCTTTTCTAAAACAAAAAAAGTCGTTTAATTCAATTAAACGACTTTTTTTTGTTTTGATTATTAATTCTTCATTAATTAAATGAAATGTGCTATTGAATACTTAGTTTTTTGTCTAAATCATTTAAGTAAACTTTAAATTTCTTATCTGTTTCAGAAAGATTATTAACCGTTCTGCAAGCATGTAAAACAGTAGCATGATCTTTCCCTCCACAATGCATTCCGATGTTTGCTAAAGAAGATTTCGTCATTTTTTTAGAGAAGAACATTGCAATTTGTCTCGCTTGTACCACTTCTCTTTTTCTCGTTTTAGATTTCATCAATTCGATAGGTAAATCGAAGTAATCACAAACCACTTTTTGAATGTATTCAATACTAACTTCTCTAGCTGTATTTTTAACAAATTTATCAATCATTTGTTTTGCTAAGTCAAGCGTAATCGATTTCTTGTTAAGAGAAGATTGAGCGATAAGTGAAATTAAAGCACCTTCTAACTCTCTAACATTGCTAGAAATACTGTAAGCAAGATATTCTACAACCTCTTTTGGAAGTTCAATACCGTCTGCATACATTTTCTTATTTAGTATGTTTATTCTAGTTTCTAAATCAGGAACTTGTAAATCTGCCGACAATCCCCATTTGAAACGAGAAAGTAATCGTTGTTCCATTCCTTGTAATTCTACAGGTGCTTTGTCCGAAGTCAAAATAATTTGCTTTCCTGTTTGGTGTAGGTGATTGAAAATATGGAAGAAAACATCTTGCGTCTTTTCTTTTCCTGAGAAAAACTGAACATCATCAATAATCAATACATCTACCATTTGATAGAAGTGCATAAAATCATTGGTATTGTTTGTCTTTATTGATTCTACAAATTGTTGCGTAAACTTTTCTGAAGAAACATAAAGTACTGTTTTACCAGGGTATCTATTTTTGATAGAAATACCAATAGCATGCGAAAGATGCGTTTTTCCTAAACCAACGTTTCCGTAAATCAATAAGGGGTTAAAAGCTGTTCCTCCTGGTTTTTCTGCTACTGCATATCCAGCAGAACGAGCTAATCTGTTACAATCTCCTTCTACAAAGTTTTCAAACGAATAGTTAGGGTTAAGATTAGAATCAATATTCATCTTTCTTAATCCTGGTATAATAAAAGGATTTCTAATTGGATTTTCATTAATGTCCATTGGTACAGATACCGATGGATTCTTAATTGCCTTCTTGTTAGATGTGGGTATTTTTACGGTATATGGATTCGTATTTCTAGCATTATTATTGTCCATTATAATACTGTATTCCAATTTCGCGTCTGGACCGAGTTCCTTTCTTATTATCTTTCTCAACAATACAACGTAATGCTCTTCTAACCACTCGTAAAAAAACTGAGACGGTACTTGAATTGTAAGCACGTTACTTTTTAACTTGATAGGTTTGATTGGCACAAACCAAGTTTTGTAAGCTTGCAATGGTACATTGTCGCTAATAACTGACAAACAGTTATCCCAAAGTGTTTTTAGGTTTTTACTCATGTTTAATATATGTATTTAATGTGTTTGAAAACAAATTTTTGGTCGAAATTAAAAGAGAGAGATACGGGACGTTCTTCTTTTTCTTTTCGTTAATTTCAACAATACAAATATCAACAAAACAAAGTTAATAAAAAAACAATTTACCTATTGTTTTTTAATTTTCTTTAACAGGTAAAAAAGACTAAATTTTGGCATAGTTTTTTGAGAAAAAGCTATTCGCCTCTAAATCAATTTTTTGAGCTTTTTTCTTGTCGAAATAGAAGTCGATACGACCTAAATTTAACGCCGCCCATCCAGCTTGATTTATTAAAACTTTTTTATTTTCAGCATTCAAATGAGATTCTGCTTGTGTCAAAAAAGTATGTGTATGTCCGCCAATAATTAAATCTATATTTTTAGATTTCTTAGCTAACTCCTTGTCAGACAGTTTGTTATCTGAATATTCGAAACCTAAGTGCGAAAGACATACGACTAAGTTACACTTTTTTGTGGATTTCAAAATTGCAGCATAGTGATTTGCTTGCTCAATTGGGTCGAGGTAAATTGTTTCTTTATATTGTCTTTTATCAACAAGCCCTTTTAGTTTTATTCCTATACCTATTATACCTATTTTTAAACCGTCTTTTTCGATGATTGTATAAGGTGTCGTTTTACCATCTAATACAGTATTTGAAAAGTCATAATTAGCGCATAAAAAAGGAAAGTTTGCATTAGGCAATACGTTGTTAAATCCATCAATGCCATTGTCAAAATCATGGTTGCCCATTGTTCCTGCATCGTATCTCATTTGACTCATCAATTTCAACTCCAACTCTCCTCCGTACAAATTAAAGTATGGAGTGCCTTGAAATATATCTCCTGCGTCTAAAAGCAGCACATTTTCTTCCTCTTTTCTTATTTGATTCACCAAAGTTGCGATTTTAGACATTCCTCCAAGTCCAGGATATTTCCGATGGTTGGTCGGGAAAGGGTCAACTCTACTGTGCATATCGTTGGTATGTAGTATCGTCAATTTGGTTAAAGGATTGTTGTTTTTCAACAAATCGAATGAACTTAGCGTGCTTATTCCTAAACTCCCTACAGCTGCTTGTTTTATAAATGATCTTCTATTCTGCATTGTATATTCTTCCGTCTAAAGCTAAATTAATTGGTAAATTTCTACTCTTCAATTCGATTACATAATCCATTATCGCATCTCTCAATTTTACACCTGTTTTTTCGATGCTAGTCGGGTTCAAGAAAAAAGTCATATTGTCGCCACCTCCACTCAAGTAGTCGGTAGTTACTATGCGATAAGTTTTGTTTTTGTCGTATTGTCTATTGTTTATCATAATGTTAGATATCTCACCTCCCGCCATCATCATTCTAAAGTTAGCTACTGGAACACCTGCCTTTCTAGAACTTTCTAACAACGATTTTGTTTTTATGTAATCAATCAATTCAAGCATTTTGGCTGAAGAAATTTCTACGATTACAATTTCGTTCTCAAACGGCATCAATTCAAAAATCTTGCCTCTCGTTATGTTTCCTTTCATGATAGGAGTTCTCAATCCTCCGTTATTCAAAATGCAAAAATCTGGAGCTACTTTAGCTTCGTTTCTTATGCGGTCAAAAGTTAAATCACAAACAAAATCCCCCAACAATCCTTCAGGAACACCAACCTCCAAATCGACTAAAGAAGTATTTAGAACTTCGTCCATTGTAGCATTCATACTATCTCGGTAAGGGGTTATCAGTTCGTTTGCCTTGGTCGAAACAGCAACCGTTTCACTGTTGTTTTTGTTGCTCGAAGAAGTCTCTGCCACTTGTAAAGTCTTATTACAAGCAAGAAAGTTTAGACTAATCCCCGTAAGAACTATATATTTTATTAAATTTGTCATAAATCAATTTTCAAAAACACTCAAAATTCAGTTTTATTTCGAGTACAACAAAGTTAATCAAATATGTATACATTCGAAACAAAAATAAGAGTAAGATATGCTGAAACCGATAAAATGGGGTATGCGCATCATAGCAATTACGCATCTTATATAGAAGAAGCTCGTACCGAAATGATGCGAAGCATAGGAATTAGCTATTTAGAAATGGAAAATAAAGGCGTAATGTTGCCTGTGCTAGAATTGCAAACTACCTTTCTAAAACCAGCCTTTTATGACGATGTTATCACTGTTAAAACGATTGTTTCTGAGTATCCAAGCATCCGATTCAAGCTTTCTTACGAAATTTATAATCAAAAGAAAGAATTAATGAGTACCGCCAAAACAACCTTGGTCTTTGTAAATGCCGAAACCATGAAACCAATGCGACCACCAACTTTCTTCCTCGAAAAATTAGATCAGTTTTTTGAAGTTAAGGATTAAAAGGTTAAATATTTGGGCGTTCGAGCGGGTCATCCACTATATCTTTTTTGTGAAAAACAAAAAAGGATGCCGTTTCTACCCCTAACGCAAAAAAAAGAATTAGTTAAAGAGCGTACTTTTTATAATTTATACC
>WFNC01000463.1 GCA_015488785.1 Flavobacteriales bacterium
AAAACATTAATAATGAGTAAAAAACTTACATCAAGAGCCACAGATTATTCAAAGTGGTACAATGAATTAGTAGTAAAAGCAGACCTTGCCGAGAACTCTGGCGTACGCGGAATGATGGTTATCAAACCTTATGGTTATGCAATATGGGAAAAAATGCAAGCAGAATTGGATAAAATGTTTAAAGAAACAGGACATCAAAATGCTTATTTTCCATTATTTATACCTAAATCATACTTTTCTAAAGAAGCAAGTCACGTTGATGGTTTTGCAAAAGAATGTGCTGTTGTAACACACTATCGTCTTAAAAATGATGCTGATGGAAAGGTTATTGTAGATCCTGCTGCAAAACTTGATGAAGAGCTTATCGTACGTCCTACTTCTGAAACAATTATTTGGGATACCTACAAACGATGGATTGAGTCGTATCGTGATTTACCTTTACTCATTAACCAGTGGGCAAATGTAGTGCGTTGGGAAATGCGTACCCGCTTATTCTTACGTACCGCTGAATTTTTGTGGCAAGAAGGACATACTGCTCACGCAACTAAAGCAGAAGCATTAGCCGAAGCAGAACAAATGCATCAAGTATATACTACTTTCGCACAGAATTTTATGGCTATGCCTGTTATCAAAGGGCGCAAAACGGAGAATGAACGTTTTGCAGGTGCTTTAGAAACCTTTACTATAGAAGCCTTAATGCAAGATGGCAAAGCATTGCAAGCAGGGACTTCTCATTTTTTAGGGCAGAGTTTTTCTAAAGCATTTGATGTGAAATTTACCAATAAAGAAGGAAAACAAGAAAATGTTTGGGCAACGTCTTGGGGAGTAACTACGCGTTTGATTGGCGCTTTAATTATGACCCATTCTGATGATAATGGTTTGGTACTCCCTCCAAAATTAGCACCAATACAAGTTGTAATTGTGCCTATTTTTAGAAATGATGAGCAGTTAGATTTAATCAGTGAGAAAGTAGACCCAATTATTAAAGACTTACGCGAAAAAGGTGTTTCAGTTAAGTTTGACAACAGAACAACCCACAAGCCAGGGTGGAAATTTGCCGAATACGAGCTCAAAGGTGTACCTTTGCGTATTGCCATAGGACCTCGCGATATTGAAAATGGCACGGTGGAATTAGCCCGTAGAGATACATTGAGCAAAGAAATAGTACAACAAGACAATCTTGTAGAAACTATTACTAATTTGCTAGAAGAAATACAAGATAGTTTGTATAATAAAGCATTATCCTTTAGAAATGAACACATTACCGAAGTTAATTCATTCAAAGAATTTAAAATCGTTCTCGAAGAAAAAGGCGGTTTTATAGCAGCGCATTGGGATGGTACTGTAGCAACAGAGCATAAAATAAAAGAATTAACCAAAGCAACCATACGTTGTATTGCATTAGACAGTAAAGAAGAAGCAGGAAACTGTGTACTTACCGGCGCACCTTCAAAACGACGTGTACTATTTGCTAAGGCTTATTAAAAAAGAATACTATGAAAAAAGCAATCTATTTACTCATTTTTTTAAGTTTACTGACATCAAGTTGTAAAGTGAAAAAACCAATATTGGAAACCAGTCATATAGAAGGCATTCTCAGTGATACGGATAAGGTCAATACAGATAATGACATTAATTTGTATGAAGCTAAATCGTGTACTGTATTCAAAACAAAATGGAAAGTAAAGCGCAAGAATCATATTTTGCGCAAGAAAAAATACAGCCAAAAAGTAAAAGATTCTTTGATAAAACTGCATTTGCAGCTTCGTGAAAAAGCGTTGACAAGTAAATATATTAGTATAAAAACAGCTGCAGGAAAGACCATTTATGTTTTTGTTTCGGATGTGGATTATGATCAAATTAATACATTTAAGATGGTGCATAATGCCGAAACTGTGCACTTAATGTTTCAAGGTGTAGCATTAGGTGAAGGGCAGTTTAAAGCACGTGAATTGACTTCTATTTATAATTAAGGATATATAATTGTTGCCAGTAATACACTGAACGAAAATTCACACTCTAAAGTACACTTGATAATTGATTATAAAAATGCGAATACACACTTTTTTATAAAAATATTTGTTTATTGTTATCTAATTAGGTAACTTTGCTCAAAATATAATGTATTGGAAGAGTTTAAAAGAAATATTAGCATCTATAAAGAACATTTTTGGAAGTTTTACAAAAAACAAAATCCAATAGTTCAGAAAAAAATTGATTGGACAATTAGTCTAATTCAAGTTTTAAAAATAGTTCCTGAAAAATATTTAAAATACTTAACGAATACTAATGGAATTTGGGAAATAAGAGTAAAAGCCGGAAATGGAATTTTTAGAATATTTTGTTTTTTTGACAATGATAATTTAGTAATTTTATTAAGTGGTTTTCAAAAGAAAACTCAAAAGACCCCAAAAACAGAAATTAAACGAGCAGAAAAATTAAAAAAAGAATATTATGAAAACAAATAAAAACATCACATCTTGGGACACTCATATTGATAATAAATATGGAAAAAAAGGAACAGCAAGCAGAATTGAATTTGATGAAAGTTTTGAGACATTTAAAATCGGTGTTTTAATTCAAGAAGCACGAAAAAAACAGCATTTAACACAAAAAGAACTTGCTGAAAAAACAGGAACAACTAAAAATTATATTTCTAGAATTGAAAATAATGCAAGTGATATAAGATTATCTACGTTAATTAGAATAATTAGAGATGGATTAGGAGGAAATCTTAGCCTATCATTTGATGCTTAAACCAAGTACTACTGGCAACAAAAAATATACGTAATTGCGGTTTTGTGCTTAACCAAAAATTTGTATCTTTGAACAAAGCGTAGTGAAAGACCAAAAGTAAGTGCTAAAAGTCCGCAACTACGTATATTCAAACCGTTATAAAGCATGAAAAAATGAACCTCCTGAATTTGAGAAAAATAAAAATTATGAAGAAACTATCAACATTGGCATTATCATTGATTTTCTTAAATACAATGATAGCACAAACAACAACTTACATTCACGGAAGTGGTAAATCTTACCCATCAAGTGGTACAGCTACGTTTAATAATGAACCAGTAATAGACTTTGGCGAAATGCCAACTGAAAATCTTCCTCCCCAACCTTACGGACAAGATGAATACCCTTTTAATATTTACAACGATAACTCTATTGTTCAACAAAAAAGCATTACGCCAATTATTGGAAGAAATTTTGGTGCTAATAATTTAGACTATCCTATATCTGGGGTTAATCGTACTCCTGCAGATAACTTCCTTGCTATATCAAATAATGGAAATATATTTAGTGTAGATAATTATGCTGCTGATGCTTATAAAGATACACCTGATACTATAGTCCAATTTGTTAATACTTGGCAATTCTGTATTAGCCCCCTAAAAGTTCGGACATGATTATATAACAAAAAGTATAATAAATTTGTAATTATGTCAAAAAGAAGAACATTCAGTAAAGAAACAAAGCTTTCTATTTTAAAGGAAGCGAAAGAAAATGGAGTAAGCGCTACTTTATTAAAACATGGAATCTATCCAGTAACCTACTATTCATGGAAAAAGAAGTATGAACAGATGGGTGAAGCAGGTTTTAGACATGGAATGACTCCAGAACACTTAAAGGAAATAAAGCGGCTAGAAAAGGAGAATGCTTTGCTCAAAAAATTGTTAGCCGAAAAAGAATTAGAGGGTCATTTAAAAAGTGAACTGCTAAAAAAGAAGTTTGCCTGGGAGAAAAGAAAGAAATAGTTTCTAAATACATTTGTTTAGGTTTAAAAAGAGATACAGCTTTAAAAATATCAGAAATTACAAAGCATCAGTATTATTATAAACCAAAAGGAACAACCTCAGGCAGACCTCCGTCAACTACAACTTTACAATTAGTAAATAATAGTTTAGTTGAAGTAAACAATCAAGAAGTTATTTTGACTATTTATGACTACCATAAAGATATTGACACCGCTTATGGCTATCATAAAATGACTTCTCAACTGCAACAAATAGGATATTATATTAATCATAAAAAGGTTTACCGACTAATGAAATCGGCTAATCTTTTGCAAGAAAAACACAAAAAAGTGACTAAAAATTATGCAAAATACAGAATTGTTTGCCCTGAATCACCACTTAGTTTAATTGAGATGGATATTAAAATGGTTTGGATAACAGAACACAGGCGTCATGCTTATATTTTAACAATTATTGATACGTTTACTCGATTTGCTCTGCATAGAGTTGTTGGTTTTACAATGAAATCTCATGAAGTAAAAAAAGCTTGGGAATATGTGATTATAAACTACCTTCAGCCTGCAAATATGATGAGTGAAAATATAAATATTGAGGTTAGAAATGATAATGGATCACAATTTATCGCTAAAACAGTTAGGCAGTTTTTTAAAGATAATCGCCTAAACCAAGTATTCACTCACCCATATACACCACAAGAAAATGGACATATTGAAAGCTTTCATGCTATCTTATCAAATTCATTGGGTAAAAATCCTTTTTGGAGTCTTCAGGAATTAGAAAATAAATTAGATGACTTTTACCCAAAATATAACAGTATTAGGCTACATAGTTCAATAGCTAATTTAGCTCCTTATCGTTTTTGGGTATTATGGGAAAATGATTTAATAGAAAGAAAGGTACTCAAGAATAAAAAAGTAAAATTTAAACTAAAAATACCATACCAAGAACTCTCGGGTAATATGAGCCTGAGAGAAGTTCCTTGCTTGTTTTTTGGAGGACTAAATGTCCTTGAAAAAACATATAATAAAGAAGTGGTCGAGCTCGATTCACCTCAAAAACAACTTTCGGTACAAAAATCACCATCAGTCGTTCCTTGCTGATGCAAAAATATGAAGAAAAATAACTATATTAGCAACTCAAAATAAGATTGTCCGATTAATAGGGGGCTAGACCAGCAATCCAAAAGTTTTTAGGTTAATTAACAATTAGCTTATGCTTACTTATTTTATTATTTACTTGTACCACTACAATATACAATCCTTTGGCTAAATCAATGTTTACATTTTTAGTATTGCCTTGTTG
>WFNC01000464.1 GCA_015488785.1 Flavobacteriales bacterium
TGAAATGCGCCAAATAAATAATTTTATTATCACATATACTTCTTCAAATAAAATCACCATAGCTAAGGCTATGCTGATTTTATTTTCATTGCCTATGTAAAAATAAACTTTATTTTTTTTAGGCGCATTTCAATACCTAATTGGCATTACAATAAAATTTGACAACGACTGTACTAAGAAAAAAAGATAAAAAAACGTAAAGTATTTTACATTGGGTATTTCCCTAACACAAAGAAGAGAATTAAATACAAAATTTTCCTCCCCTTACTATATCTTTTCTCAAATTTGTATATTCCAACATTATTTGAGCTACAATTTCTCCTGCTGGTTTTATTTTAGAAATCATTCCAGCTACTTGTCCTATTTCTAATTCTCCCTCTACCAAATCTCCTTCAAACATTCCTTTCTTCGAACGTCCTCTTCCTAATAATTCTTTTAGTTCTTCGGCGTTTCCACCTTTCAAATAAACCGCTTCAACTTTATTATAAAAATCATTTTTCAACAACCTTACTGGTGTTAATTCTTTCAAAGTCAACTGCGTATCGCCTTCTATCGCTTTTACTATTTCATTTTTAAAATTAATATGAGCAGAAGCTTCTTCACTTACCACAAAACGAGATCCTATTTGTACTCCATCGGCACCTAAAGTTAAAGCAGACATCAACCCTCTCCCATCGGCAATACCTCCAGCAGCGATTAATGGAATTCTAATCGCATCTCTCACCATTGGAATTAAAACTAAAGTTGTCGTTTCGTCTCTACCATTGTGACCACCAGCCTCAAAACCTTCAGCAACTACGGCATCTACTCCCGCTTGCTCAGCTTTTAAAGCAAACTTTACACTCGACACTACGTGTACAACAACAATTCCGTGCTCTTTCAACTTAGTTGTCCATGTTTTGGGATTTCCAGCCGAGGTAAAAACAATAGGCACTTTTAATTCTATAATGGTTTCGATATGTTTATCTATATCGGGATAAAGCATTGGTAAATTTACAGCGAAAGGTTTGTCGGTAGCTGCTTTGCATTTTTCGATATGCATTCTCAAAACTTCTGGATACATAGATCCAGACCCTATAATTCCCAAACCTCCAGCATTGGAAACAGCACTTGCCAATTCCCATCCACTACACCAAATCATACCTCCTTGTACGATTGGATATTTTATATTAAATAATGATGTTATTCTATTCATCTTGTTCTGTCATTTTAACTTCCACGAAAATACATCTTTTTTTTTCAAAAGAGTCGTTAAAATGAATACAAATCAAGCGTTAATAATCAGCGCTAATTTAATTACACTTAAATTAGTAGATTCATATGTTCGCTATAAAACTTCATAAACGATTAAAAATTCATTTTTTTAGAAATATATAAATCAATTCCTTCGAAATCTGTTGGTTCAAACCATTCTGTATTTTGGTCTTTTCTAAACCACGTTAATTGTCTTTTGGCAAAATTTCGAGTATTTTTTTTGAGTAGCTCGGTTGCTTCTTCCATCGAAATTTCATTGTCTAAATACTTAAAATATTCTTTATAGCCCACTGTATTTAAAGCGTTCAAATTTCTATAAGCGATTAAACTTTTTACTTCTTCCAACAAACCTGCTTCCAACATTAAATCAACTCTCCTATTTATTCTATCGTAAACAATTTCACGCGCTGTATTCAATCCTATTTTTAGAATATTAAAATCCCTAACTTTTGGTTTTTGTTTTCTAAAACTCGAATACGTTTTTCCAGAAACTCTGTAAACTTCCAAAGCTCGAACGATTCGTTGTGGATTTTTCTGATTAATTGTTTTCCATATTTCTGGATCTACCTTTGCCAATTCTTCTTGCAAAGGAGCTAAACCAAATTCTTCTAATTCTAGGTTAAGTTGCTCCCGAACTTTCAAATCAGCAGGGATTTCATCAATACCATTGCAAACAGCATTTACATACAAACCTGAACCTCCAACCATAATAGCGAGATTATTATCTTCAAATAATTTCGCTATTTTTTCTATTGCATCTTTTTCAAACTGTCCAGCTGTATAGCGTTCTTCGATAGAAATACAATCGACAAAATGATGTGGAACGCCTTCCATTTCTTCAATCGTCGGTTTTGCAGTTCCAATGCTCATCTCCTTAAAAAATTGCCTACTATCTGCTGAAATTATTTCACTTTTATATTTTTTTGCTAACGCAACAGAAAGACTGGTTTTTCCAATGGCTGTAGGACCTACTATTACAATTAAAGTGTTTTTATGTGACGTATTCATTTGGTATGAGTTGTTCTAAATTTAATATGCTTATCTGTTTATCCGATACTGATTAAGGTATTTCATGTAAAACAACATAATTTACTAAAAAAGCTGGAGGTGCATCAAAATTTCCATTTGGACTGGTATTAGTAATTGTCAACACATTTGTAGTGTTGAAACTACTTGCAGGTATATTTATTGTTTGCGTATTCCATTGTGTGTTTAAGAAAGGGTTTGGATCATCGAAAAGCACGACATTATTAAAAGTTAGTGTTATAGGACATTTAGGTATTAAAAAATCATCAGCTCCTGATATAATTAGTTGATAATTATTTGTAGGAGGAAACGAGCTTAAAGAAAAAGTCGTAGTCATTTGATTAATTGGTGTTCCTGTACCTGTAATAAATGCCGTAGGGCGATCTTCAAGAGACATTCCTGACGTAGCATTTGAATAGCCATAGTTCATCACTCCACACCCAGAAAAGTCCTCTGGTTCAATAAGTACATCAGTAGAGTTAGGATCAAAATTCCCATCTTTCACGGCATAATACATTGCTAAAGAAGCATCTGTTCTTCCAATTATTTGTTGCACTATAGGGTCCTGGCTTGCTAGATTAATCTGCTTCATAAAATGTCGCACACGTTCTATATGAGAACGATTAACATTTGTCCAAAACTCAACACTTACCCTATTAATTTCAGCTAATTCGGTGTATAGATTTTCTAAATTATTCAAAGCTTTATTTAGTAGCATGTCATCTCTTATAGCCTCAAAAGACATCTCAAAATTATATGGATCAAATACTGACAATTCTGTATTGATGGCTTTTAGAATTGGATACGCATCAGCCCCCGTCAACTTTACGACGGCTTCTTTGATTGTTGAATTTGGCTCGAACATCACGTGGTTCCATGTCCAATCGGCAATACTAATCAAAGCTCCGATTTTATCAATATTCCCTCCGTTCAGCATATAAGCTTTAGTATCATTTAAATATCCATCATAATACCAATCACTCAGACTATAAACAGGATCAGTCATGTAATGTAAGTCATAAGCGTGAGGAGTTCCAATTGCGTTTTGAAATACAAGCGGTTTTCGATTTATTTTATCAACTTCCCAATTCACATGTGTAGGTAAAACAGTATCACTTCTAACTCCAGGTCCTGTCCAGTAAACATCAATAGCTGGAGGAAGATTTCCTATAACATTTAAATAAGCATCTCTTGATTCGGGTAAGGGATTGGGTGAAATCGGACCCCAATAATAAGGAGGTGTAAATGCGATTCTTTTATCCGTATAATCATTACTCAAATTTTGATAAAGTTTTGTAAGAAGAAAAGAATCTGCAATAGCCGCTGTTCCAAATGTATTTATATCATCAGGATGTAACGGGTAACGGGTATCATCAAATTGTACCGATAAATTACCGCCTGCATCAGCAATTGGGGCTGCAAAATTATTGTAGATAATATCAAAATCCGATTGACTACTACAATTTATTTGCGGAACCTGATCGTAACCCAAAAAACGAGCACCTGCATACCATACAAA
>WFNC01000465.1 GCA_015488785.1 Flavobacteriales bacterium
GCGAGTGCAAATATAAGAAGGTTTTTCTTCTCCGCAAAACTTTTTTCGATTTTTTTTCGATTTTTTTTTATTTCTTTATTCAATGTCTGCATTGTCTGCTTCAAATTTAAACCCTAAACGCTTGGCAGTCTTTAGTTTAAGTCCGTCACTAATCTGTTTTATATCATTTACAGAAACTTCTTTTACCAAATTATAAGGAGGCACAAACAAATCAAAATCTAAAGTATATAAAACAACCGACTGAACAATCGATCTTATTTCATCTTTGTCTATTATAGAATTCATCAAGTCATTGTATAGAAAACCCAATTGACGTTTTCCTTCAATCATATAATGGTTCTCTTTATTTATAAATAAGCGGGCAATTAAATAACCCGAATCATTCAGGCGATTAAATTTCAAAGAGTCGTTTAAAAAATTATAGATATTTATAATGCCTGTATAACCTTTACTTTCGTCAGCTTTCAAATAACTTGTTTTCCACAAAGAGTGCTGATTGTCAAATTTAAATACATTTGTGTGCATATTAAAAATGATAATGTCTCCAGCTATTCTCAAGTGTGCTTCATATTCATCTATATCTCTGTATTCCACAACTACACGCTCGTCAACAGCTTCCATTTTACTTTTAAGATCGTCGCCAATTTCTTTTAGCACCTGTTTCATTACTTTAAAATTAAGCAACGTATTGCTAAACAAATCTTGTTTTAGCGTACTTTTCTCTTTTACAGTCTTAAAAATTAAATCTTGACTTTCCTTAAAATCCATCATCCTAAATCTTCCTTTTTTATTATTCCAAGTTCGAAATTAATCTTTTTTTTAGAGCAATCAAATCAATTCACGCTATTTTATCAATCCTAAGCAAATTTTAAGCTTAATGATTTTCTTAACCGAATCATATATTTGCGCTTTATAATCTTCGTTTACTTTCATTTCAGCGAGTATATCTTTTACATCTTGCTCTTCGTTTACAGGCATCAAAAGCATATCGCAACCAGCCATAGTTGCTTTTACCCCTGATTTTTTAATACTACTTACGCCTCCCATATTCATCGCATCTGTAATTACTAATCCCTTAAAACCTAATTCTTCTTTCAGTAAATCCGTTACTATTTTTCGAGAACAAGTCGATGGTAGGTCATTGGTGTTGTAAATTCCATTGTTTTTAACTGCTATGTGAGCTACCATTATAGACAAAACTCCATTTTCAATTATAGGTTTGTAATTGTTCACCTCTCTAAGTTCTCCATCTATATAAACCAATTTTTTGTGTGTATCTCCCACTACATATCCATGTCCTGGGAAGTGCTTTGCCGTAGCGACTATTCCGTTACTTTGTGTTGTGGTTATAAACTGATTCGAAAACAACGTTACCGTATCTCGATCCAATCCAAAACTTCGATTACTAACGGTTTTGTTTGGCGAAGCGTCTATTACAGGGGCAAAGTTTTGTGTAATCCCTATTTTTATCAAATCCTTAGAAATTGTATTGGCAACTTCCTCAATCTTTTCTATGGTCTTTATTTCGTTGGTCTTTGGAACAGGTGTTGTCTCTTTTATTTTATAACGAATTAAAGTCGGTTCAGCATCGGCACTATATATAGGTAACAAAACATTGTTAGCTTTACAAATACTGTCAAACTGTTTTCTAAATTTTGTAAACGTAGTCACCGATCCGTTGAGCAATAATATACCTCCCAACATTCCTTTTTTCGCCAATTCTACCACGTGAGCAGTTGGTTTTCCGTGTTTTCCCAACGAAGGAACTATTATTTGTCCCACTTTAGCCGTGTCATTTAACTGGCTAAATACAGCGTCAACTTTCATTCTCAACAATTGGTCTTCTTTATAAAAGTCATCCAACGAAAAGTCCTGACCAATCGCAAACAAAGAACTTAATCCGAATACTAAAACAACGATATATTTCATTTTTCTTTTTTTTAATGTTAAAACCTCTAATCATCTTTTCTTGGGCGTTCGAGCGGGCTATCCACTATATCTTTTTTGTGAAAAAACAAAAAAGGATGCCGTTTTTATCCCTAACGCAAAATAGTTTCTAATTCGTAATTAAAAATTGTCAATTAAAGAGTAAAACAAAATTGAAGAATTATTATCAATTCAAAACAAAGGACAAAAATAATTATGCACATACTTGTTTTCAAATTGAAAATTAGAAAAAAAAATTACCGTTTTAATATATCACGATGTTTCTCTAAAGATATGTTATATTTTTCTAGTAAATCATTGTATTTTTCAAGGAGTTTATAATATTTGTTCTCAAAAGGGTCTTCTTTATTTGTCTTTTTTTTGAGGTTTGGAAAGTCAGAATAAATGTCATAGTTAATTGCTTCTGCTATCATAATCATTTTATCAGTACTTAAATTTGGATCTTTAAACCATTCATAAATAGCAGTTCTAGATTTATTTATTTTTTCTACTAAATAAGTAATAGTCATACCACTCTCTTTACATTTTTTTTTTATAAAGCTTCCATTATCTTTCATATTTGTATTTATTTGTAAACTTATGTAAAATTATTTACATTTTTGTATTTTTTTTATACTTTATTTGTGAGTGTTTGTTTTCTGACTGAGTTATTTTCGTGAAACTATTGATATTTTTGATAAACCTTTCTTTCTGTATTTTATTTAGGGGCAATATTTTTTCTGTTGAAAAGGATAGATTTCTCAATTAGATTGAATTTTTCGTAAACAGAGGAAGGTTGTTCTGTCTGGTACTTTAAAAACTCAAAAACAACATTGTACATAATACATTGTACATTTTACAAAAAATAATAATTGTAGTATTAAACTTTGAAGTACATTATGCTACCCATACTAAACTCGGGAGAACCAAAGCGTTAGGGATAGAAGTGTTAGCTTTTTGAATTTAAAAAATTAGCTAGCCTTTGTCGAAAAGAGCGATTTTATGAGCTCCTTTTTGGCTTAGGCTAGTTTTTTTTATTTCAAAAACTAAAAGCGGATAGCCCGTTTAAACGCCCAAATTAATCTTTAAATATTACAGTTGAGAAGCTCAATTTACTAAGTGAGAAGCTCCTTATGAACAATAAACCGTTAGAATGTTTTTTTATTCGCGAAGAAACACTATTTTTGTTACCCTAAAACAACGACTAGAAATGAAAGAAATTCAATATAGAGAGGCGCTAAGAGAAGCAATGAGTGAGGAAATGAGAAGAGATGAAAATGTCTTTTTGATGGGAGAAGAAGTTGCGCAGTACAATGGAGCGTATAAAGTTTCTCAAGGAATGCTAGATGAGTTTGGTGCAAAAAGAGTGATTGACACTCCGATTGCAGAGCTTGGATTTGCAGGAATTGCTGTTGGAGCATCTATGAATGGGTTGAGACCTATTGTAGAGTTTATGACGTGGAATTTTGCAATATTGGCGGCTGATCAAATTATAAATAGTGCAGCAAAAATGTTGCAAATGAGTGGTGGTCAATATCATTGCCCAATTGTTTTTAGAGGTGGAAATGGTCCTGCTGGACAACTGGCTGCTACCCATTCTCAGAGTTTTGAAGCTTTTTATGCACATGTTCCAGGATTGAAAGTGGTTACGCCTTCTACTCCTTATGACGCTAAAGGTTTAATGAAATCGGCAATTAGAGATAATGATCCTGTTTTGATTTTGGAGTCTGAAAAAATGTACGGTGATAAAGGTGAAGTTCCTGAAAACGAATATTTGATTCCAATCGGAAAAGCGGCGGTAAAAAGAAAGGGAAGCGATGTTACAATTGTTTCTTTTGGAAAGATTATAAAAGTGGCTTACGAAGCTGCTGAAATATTGGCTAAAGACGGTATAGAATGCGAAGTTATAGATTTAAGAACGATTAGACCTATAGATTATGATACGATTGTGACGTCGGTAAAAAAGACAAATAGATGTGTTGTACTAGAGGAAAGTTGGCCGGTAGCTTCTATATCGAGCGAGTTGGCTTATCACATTCAACGTTATGCTTTTGATTACTTGGATGCTCCTGTTTATAGAGTGACGCAGTCGGATACTCCTTTTGCATTTGCTCAACCGTTGATAAACGAAGCTTTGCCAAACGTAAAAAGATTGATTGATGCTATAAAAAGCACATTATACGTTAGCTAATTGCTTCGGATATATTTTGAAGATTAAGAAGATTAATTATTACAACTAAATAAAAAGACTATTATGCATATTGCAATCGCTGGAAATATTGGAGCTGGAAAAACAACTTTGACCAACTTACTCTCTAAGCACTACAACTGGAAACCTCATTTTGAAGACGTTGAGGAAAATCCATACTTATTAGATTTTTACGATGAAATGCAACGTTGGTCTTTTAATTTACAAGTCTATTATTTGAATAGCCGTTTTACTCAAATTCAAGATATAAAGAAAAGTGAGAAGACAATTATACAGGATAGAACGATTTATGAAGATGCATTTATCTTTGCTCCAAATCTTCATTCAATGGGGTTGATGACGACGCGTGATTTTGAAAACTATTTTTCTTTATTCAACTTGTTAGAGTCTTTTATTTCGGCTCCAGATTTATTGATTTATTTAAGAGCTGGTGTTCCTAAATTAGTTGAGAATATTCAAAGTAGAGGGCGTGAATACGAAGAAAGTATTCGTTTGGATTACCTTAAACGATTGAACGAAAGATATGAAGCTTGGATTTCGACTTACGACAAAGGAAAATTATTGATTATAGATGTAGAGAATATCAATTTTAAAGACTCTCCAGAGGATTTAGGGAAGGTAATTCAACAAATAGATGCTGAATTGCATGGCTTGTTTTAATTGAGAATAATGCCCCCGTAGTTCAATGGATAGAACAAAAGTTTCCTAAACTTTAGATGCAAGTTCGATTCTTGCCGGAGGTACTAAACGGGACAACTTCTTAATTTTAGAGGTTGTCCCGTTTTCTTTTCCGCTTATTTCCGTATCTAGCTTTAACCCGAATTAGTCACGAATTTCCTATTCCAAAGTCCAACTAACTGCAATTATTAAGAATGCTCAAAATTTGTTTAACTCAAAATTGGGCATACAATTCTTTCTTTAAAAAACTTCTACGTCCCCAATTACATTGGTATTTCGACTTTTCATAATGCAAATCCATGAATAATTAGCGTTAAATGATCTCAGGTAACTTAATCCCAACTTTATAAAACCTAACATATGCTTTTTCTTCAACTCTGTTATCAAAAGATGTTTTAAATGTAATGTGATCTTCCAAATTTTGATTGGGATAAACGATTAAACAATCAATTAATTCATTACTGTTTTCCATTTCTAACTCTTTATACACGCTATTTAGTCTGGCATATCCACTTATTTGCCTTGCATCATCTTTTTCTATTCCATCAGCAATATATTTATTTTTGTATTTGGCATCTACTACCATCTTAATCGACTCTGCGTTAATTAAATAATCCAATTCTTGGTAATGAGCAGTGTAATGATATTTGACGGCATTAGGTTGAGGAAAAACCTCTCTTAACTTTTTAAATACGTACAACTCAAATAATTTGGTCATATCTATCCAAAAGGGAGGTGTTTTTATTTTTGTTTCTGTTGTTTTTGAAATGTTGTATCCGTATTTTTTTAGAATTAGTTTGGCAAGTTTTAAAGCTTGTGTGTATTCTTTAAACAACGGATTTGGCTTAAGGTTTTTAAGTTCTCGGATGTCAATATTTTCATTTACAAGTTGAAAGGCTGGTGAAACGTAGTGAAATAAATGCTTAAAATCTATATCGGTTGTTCCTTTTAAATTATTTAAAGCTGATTGTGTAAACAACAATGCTTTTTTTAATATTCTATTTTCTATAGAATTATAACCAAACTCCTCATACTGGCAGACATTGTAAAGCATTTTTTGTTTGGTGTGATTTTGCTTTACAGTGGCATTGATTAAAATTTTACCTTTTACGCTACTGTTTAAGTTTTTGGTGACTTTGTAATATGATTTTTTTAATCCTTTACGGACAATTTGTTTTAACAATTGCAAATACTCAAGCAATAGCAAAGGTGTTAGTTTGTCTTGGTGTTGTTCTATTTCAATTAAAGGTGCTTTAAAATCTATGGTATATAAATCATCTAAATGGTTGAAGTTTTCGGGCTCTTGTAATGTTTCAAAAAGCATTTTTAGGTAATCTATTTCTTTATCTTCTTTATTGAGTTTTGGCTGAACATAAATGGGTAATTTATTTTCAACAATCCAGTCTATACCAATGATGTAGGACGATTCTATTTTATAC
>WFNC01000466.1 GCA_015488785.1 Flavobacteriales bacterium
GATTTAGCAATACTCTTTTTTAAGAACTTACTATTTGGATAATCTTTTAATAAAACTTGAGCATTGTATATGGCTTTTACATAAGCAGAATTTTTATTGTTTAGTCTAACGCCTTCAAATCTAGAAATGGTTCTTATTTTTTTAAAAAGGTCTTTACTTTGAATAAAAACTTGACCTCCTTTTTCATTTTTTATTATGGAAGCTATCTTTTTTCTACGCTTTCTTACATTTGGATGTGTACTTTTTGAATCATCATAATCGTCAATAAATTTAATGTCAACGATGGTATCTAATTTATAACTTTCTGGTATTTTTACATTTTCGGTTTCAAAGTAGCTAAAATCAAAAGCTCTTTCATCAAATGGTAAATAAGAGAATTGTAATATGTCAAATACACTCAATGCTTCTTGTATGCTATAACCAGCTTTTTTTAATCTAAAATAGCCGATTGAATCAGCTTCAAACTCCAAAGATTTAGAATAACTACTAAGGGCGATAATATCATTGTCATAATTACTGTATTTGTATTTTCCTTTGTGACTAGAAATTTTATTGGATTCTATAAACGAATTAATGACATGTTTTCGAGTATAATGTGTAATTTCATGCGCCAAAACCTGAGCTAATTGAGCTTCGTTTTCGAGCTGAGCAATAAGCCCAAGGGTAACAAAAATCATCCCTTGATTGGTCGAAAAAGCATTTGTAACATTAGATTTTAAACAGTAAAAGCGTAATTTATCTTTTAGTTCTGGTTCGTTTTCTAATAATTTAGCGGCAACTGTATTCACATATTCAGACACAGGATCTCCAAATAAAACTCGCCCACTCATTAGTAATTCGTCAAGGATATAGTTTGATTTTAAAAGGAAATTATTTTTTTTTCTTTTATCGATATAGCTATCTGTCTTATTAACATTAGCTTCTATATCTTCCCTTGCTTTATTGATGACGCGGTCGGTAAAATCAGTAGGAATATCTCCAAAACTTTTGAGCGGTTGGTAGTTGTCAAAGTCTTGTGCTTTAGCATTGAACACAATGAAAGTAATAAGACAGAGTATAATTTGTTTAATCATGTTATTTTTTTTCAGTTTGCGAATTTAGTAATAATCGATTGAATTAATCAAGGTTCTTTTCCATAATTACCATATCAATCCAATTATTGTTTAGAAAACCAATTTTATTTTGTTTTCCGACAATTGTATAACCATATTTCGAAAAGAAATCGATGCTAGCTGTATTAATGGCAAATATTTTTACAGTCATGTGTTTATAGTTCAGTTCTTTTGCTTTTTTAATTAAAAATTTATTGATTTGATGTCCAATTTTTTGTCTTCTATATTTTAAATCAACGTAGATAGATGTTTCACAAGCAAAGCGATATCCATATCGATCAGAATATTTTTTTATAATTCCCCAACCTTTTATAATTTGGTTTTCATCTTCCAAAACATAGAGGCCTTCTCTGTCTGTATATTTAGAAATCCATTGATTTATAGCCTCAACAGTTTTTTTCGATTCCATTGTGGAAGTTCCTTGTTTTACATATTCATTGTAAATTTCAGCAATCGATAGGCTGTCTTTTTTTTCTGCTTTTCTAATCACGATTTTTTATTTTAAAGAATTGATTTTAACTGTTTTATTTTTATCTCAGTTTCACCCTATTAAATTCATAATTTTCAAAGGATGTAGAATTTCATAATTCATAATTCATAATTTTTAATTCTTCATTCAACTTCAGACTATTTTCTAATTCTAAAAGGGGAGGAGCGAGTACTTTGTGTCTGCCTTCAAAACGAATCATGTTATAATTAATTTTCTTTTCGTTTAGTGTTTTTTCTTGCAATTCAATTTTTTCTTCATTATAAAATGGATCATCCTCACCAATAACTAAATGCAAATTGAGTTGATTAAACAATTCTCTTTTTTCAAAATAGTCAATATCTTCGGGGAAAGCTCCAGCCCAAAGCGTTAAACTTGTGAACTTCAATTTAGATTGAGTTACCCATCTACAAACAGTTGATCCACCTTGAGAAAATCCTAAAACGTGAATGTTTACATCTTCATTTGCTTGTTCTAAAACCGATTTTGTAACTTCATCCAAATAATTGACATAATCAGAAATATCTTCTAGTCGGTCTTCTTTAGTCATCCATGATGCAACTACTTTACCTTCAAAACCTTTCCAATAAAAACGGTGTAAAGCCTCTGGTGCAACGATAAAATTATTTTTATTATCAATCGCTTTAAACCAATTTAAAAAATGATTAGCTAACTGAGCATAACCATGACAAACAATCCAAATATTCTTGGTTTCTTTATTCAAGTTTCCCAATGTAAAATAGCGAGCAGTTTTTTGTGTTTTAAAGTTTACTTGATTCATAAAGACAAAATATTAAAGGTAATTACAAACTACGTTCAAAAAGTTTAGAGAAAGAAAAACCACCTCCTACTTTAACATAGACTCTTCCTAAAAATCCAGATTGAGGACCAGGTAAAACACCTAGTTCTGCAAATCCCATGCTTCCAAACCTTCTAACCCCCATTATATGATAACCAATATTAAATCCAATTTTACTCATTGGAGTTACTCCTTCTATTTTAAACCGGTAATACATAGGTACTTCTGTGTCTGTTTCTTCCCCTCCTGGAGCAATTACATCTGCTAATTGATAATTGAGTAAGTATGATATTCGAGCATAAATCCTTTGATAGCTAGAGCTTCTTTTTTCTCCATATTTAGTATTGACAATTAAGCATTTAGTTTTCATTTGACTAGCTCCTAGACTAACCACATTGTATAAAAAATTAGTGTTTACATATTTAGGATAGAAGGATTCTCCCAAATTAATTTTATCAGTTATTCCTTCAGAAAAAGTTGATTTTCCTTCAAATTTATTTGCTAACCCCATAAAACCAGTAACTCCATTTTCGTAAGCCATTTCTATTCCATAGCTGGTTTTTAATGTTGTAGGAATGTTTATATAATAAGAAGTGTCTCTACTTCTGTATAATATAACTTTGGAGACATCTCTCTCCAAACCATCTGTAATACTATAGCCAATCATAAAGTTAGCTGATGTATTTAATAAACTATTAGTAGCTGAAGATATTGGAGTTTTAATTGTTTTATAAAATGTTACAATTTCTACTCCTGCCATTCGTCTCGCTCCTCCATATATAGCTCCAAATCTTGCGAATAGTTCTCCTCCAATCGCTATAGGACTAGCAAATCGATCTCCTTGCATAGAGAAACTTAATGCTCCTCCTATAAATGAAAAGTCAGGATTGTCCACTTCGGTTGTATATATTGATTTTTCCTCTTTATTTTCTTTTTCCTGTTTTTGAGAAAGGATAGAAATACTTATAATCGAGAATAATATAATTATGATATATTTCATATTCTAAGGAATTAAAAGTTTAAAACTAATGTCTTTCTGATTATTATAAAAAACGGTAGAAAAAGTTGATGAACAGACAGTAATTTCATGTAATCCATTTACTCTTGTGTTAATATAAGCTTGTCCTCCTACAGCATTTTTATAGCTAGCTCCCCATGTATTATAGTTACTATAAGTTATTTCTATTTCTCTTTTCCCAGGAAAGCTATTCACCACGCTAGATGGTTCCAAGACCGTATGATCATTATGAACATGTATTTTTCCATAGACATTTGAATAAGGGGTATTTAGGATTGAAAATTGATAAGAAGTAACAGAAGATTGAGATGTTTGACCTGTATAAATTATTTTATAAGCGATGTTGTTTATTATTGCTGTATCTGGTGCAATAAGACATGTTGGAGTAGCTTCTTGGCAAGCAAGACAAGGCCCTCCGCAATCTACATCTGTTTCTCCTTTTTCAAAATCTCTTATATTGTTATAGCAGTGACTTGGTTGATTAGAATAGGGAATAGCTCTTTCTGCTTCGCTAGTTAGTTGATTTCCTAATTCCTTTTTACAGGATATTATGAATAATAATGCAGATGATAAAATTATCCAAAAGTAATTTTTCATGTTTTTTATTTTTAAGTTAATAATTGTTTATTATAATATTAAACCAATGCCTATGTTAAAAGTATGTTGATTGTCAATAGAAATATGGCGTCCAATGTTTAGTTTATAGTTTTGTTCAATTTCTTTGTCTATGTTTTTATTATTACCATCTCTAAATTGACTTCTAAATTCAGAATCCATTAGTACTTTTTTTATCGAATATTTACCAATCAAATAGGAGTTTAACTCTATTCCAGTAGTTATGTATAATTTTTCTGAAACAAATCGTTTTTTGTAAAACCCAAAATTTAGTTTAAAGAAACTAGCTTTTTGTTTAACTTCTTTTGAGTTGTACACAGCTGCACCTGATTGATAACTATTACTATAGTTCGTATCATAATATATATAAGAAACATTATATTTAGA
>WFNC01000467.1 GCA_015488785.1 Flavobacteriales bacterium
ATACTATCCGTTGCTGCTTTTCTTTCAGGATTATTCCCCCAGCTTGCATTTCTATTTATAGGCATTAAAGCTCCATTATAATTCATTGAAAACTCTACAGAGTTTTGACCGTATTGAAATATATTTGTTCCCGAAAGCGATAAATTCATCGAAATATTTGTATTCGTGTTTGCTGAACCTATTAAATCAGCTATTCTACCTCCCCACCCTTTGTTTATTCGCTGGTTTGGAGAAGCATTTTGCCAATGATTGTATTGATCTAAATGAGAAAATAATCCTAAAGGAAGCGGTACTGATCCATTTAAATACTGCGTTTTAGTAACTGGTTCAATCATTGAGCCAACGTTAGCTACAAACGACAAATCTCCATTGTCAAACATTTGTTGTACTCCTGTTAAACTTGGATGAACTCCAAAGTTACCTCCCATTCCGCCAATGGGTAACATATCATTTTGAGCTATAGCCAAATTAGACCGAGTTGTTGCATAGTGATTGTACTCCGTACTTGTTCTTGGCATTAACATATTAAACGAATCATTTCCTCCATGTAGAAAGAAACAAACCATTGCTTTATATCCATTTGCTGGAGGTGGAGCACTAGCTGCTAACGCATTCATTGCTTTGAAATTTATAATCGAAGACATTGGCGTAGCTAAACCTAAAGAGGCTAAACTTGCTTGTCTAATAAATTTTCTTCTCGATTGTTGAAACTTAGAATCTTTCATAATAATTGAATACTTATTTTAAAATATTGTAATCTGGACTTATTAGAATCAAATAAGTTGCCAATCGAACTCTATAACTCAATTGTGTTAAACTAATAGAATAGGAATCTAATGTTTGTTTAATAATCTGTCTTGTTCTGTCTGTCAATTGTCCGTGCGTAAGAATTACATCTAATTCATCTAAAATAGCATCACTACTTTTAGTTGGTTCCATTAGTGGTGAAAGGTTTGTTATTCCAATTTCATAATCCTCATACCAAGCAGTTCTTGTCAAAATTTCGGATTCAGTCCAATTATAGACCATATTGGCAAAACCAATACTTGTTCTAGTGTTGTATATTTCAAACTCTGGAGCGACCAAACCTGCATTTTCAATTGCTCCATTGGGAGTATAATCTGGAACATAAAAATTAAATACTGTTGGAGAACGTAAAGGGTGTTGAGCAGTCCCTTCTTTAAACCAATAACTATAATTCCAATAATTCTTAAATGGAGTTACCAATCCTACAGCTTTTACAAAATCTGTATATTTTAGAATAGGCTCCCTTAATTTCCCTTGTTCAGGATCGTTCATCCAACTGCAGCTTCTAGCTTCTGGATGCATTAATATTGTTTTTACAACTGCCTTCATATCTCCTCGAACGCCTACTCCATTATTGTTAAATATACTTGCAACAGTTGATATATATTGTGGTGTTGGATTGGATTTAACTAACCGTTGGATTAATCTCTTTGCCAAAAAAGGTCCTACATTGGGATGATTAAACAGATGATTGACAGCGTCTTCTACGTCTTCCATTCCTGTTTGTCCGTCTGGAATTACATATCCATCAAGTAAATACTTCGGTCCTTGTTCATGCCAATCTTCATACATTTGCATTGGAACAGTTAAATCTGCCATCCAAAACCCTTGTCCAAAATAAGTGTCGTTAGTATCTAATCGACCTCCTATTCCTAAACCTGTGAATACTTTTGCAAATTCTTTTATGTCATCGTTATTGTAAGTAGGAATTGGATTATTACTTCCGTCTAATTGTAAACTACCATCTAAATTTAATTTATTTAAACCGATAGAAAAAAGTTGCATAATCTCCCTTGCATAATTCTCATCTGGATGAACATTATTTGCTGTGTCTGTTTTCGGATTGTTTAAATGGCTTAAATAATTCCCCATAGCAGGATGCAAAGTCACTTCAAGTAATAAATCTTTATAATTTCCAAAAGAATTACGCACCAAAATATCGTAGTAGTTTGCGACTCCTACTGAATAAGAGGATAAATTTCCGTTTAAAGAGATTACTGAGATTTGACTTAGTGAATATGCTATTCTTTGCCTTAACATATCTTTTGCTAGCATGTTATTTTGCCACCAAGCATAATCCATATGAACATGATTTGGGCGACTCGGATAGTTTGTAGAATCATTCCCATTTGCGATAAAAATAGCTCTACTTTGATCAAAAATACTTTGAATTGTATCGGTATAATAAGTAGCTGGTGTTAAAAATTGTTGATCCATCCAATTTTCAATACCCAAGTCAGCGACTTCATTTATTAAGTCTAAATCAGCTCCAAAAGTGGCTTGAGACAAAAAACGCGAAGCTTTCATTTGTTTGCCTACAAGACCTTGCCCTCCTAAAGTTTTATCTCCCGAAGCGGTCTCTATTCCTTGGTATAATTGATAATTATCACTTGTTGTGACAACGATACCATTTGAATGTCCTGCTCCTATATAATCAGAATAAGATTGTCCATATAATATCGATAATGGAAAGGTAAAGAGTAGAAATAAGTAGCCTGTTTTCATATTAGAATAGATTATGAAGGAAAGGTACTATTTACTTGATAATAATCCAAATTGGTATGCCGCTTACTTTTCAACAAATATTCTTAAATATCGATATAATTTATGCAATGGAAGTCCCATTACATTGTAATAATCTCCTTTCATTTCTTTTATTCCGACATAACCTATCCATTCTTGAATTCCATAAGAACCTGCTTTGTCAAATGGTTTCTCTTTCATTACGTAAGATGTTATTTCTTCTGTCGTTAAATCATAAAAAGTGACCGCTGTTTTATCATAAAAAGAGACTTTTTTTGTTTTTGAAATCAATGTTACGCC
>WFNC01000468.1 GCA_015488785.1 Flavobacteriales bacterium
GATTGAGTCATTGAAACAGCAGATTCAGAATTTCTTCCTTTTATTCTACTCCCTTTCATTAAACCATCATAATGACGATTCAATAAATGGCTTTCAATTTGTTGAAGTGTATCTAAAACAACTCCAACCATAATTAATAAAGATGTTCCACCAAAGAAATAAGCAAATCCAGTACTAATACCTGCATTCATTGCAAATGCTGGTAGAATAGCTATTAAACCAAGAAATATAGATCCTGGAAAAACAAGCTTAGATATCATACTATCAATATACTCTGAAGTATCTCTACCAGGTTTTATACCTGGAATAAAAGATCCATTTCTTTTTAATTCATCAGACATCTGATTTGGATTCATTGTAATTGCTGTATAGAAATATGTAAATACAACTATTAATAAGAAAAATAATCCATTATACCAAACTCCAGAAGGATCACTAAAAGCAGAAGCTACAGCCCCTCCAAACAAAGCAGGAATAAACATCAAAGCTTGTGCAAAAATAATCGGCATTACACCAGATTGATTTAACTTTAAAGGAATATAACTTCTTTGACCACCAGCCTCAGCTTGTCTATTACCTCTTCCAATAACTCTTTTTGCCGTCTGCACAGGTATTCTTCTTGTACCTTGCACAAGTAGAATTGTTAATAGAATAACAAATAATAATAATACAATTTCTATTAACATCAATACCATTCCTCCTCCTGTAATCTTGGCTGCTAATTCAGCAATAAAAGCACTCGGTAGGTTAGCTATAATACCAATTGTAATAATCAGTGAAACACCATTACCTAAACCTCTATCAGTTATTCTTTCACCTATCCAAGTAACAAACATTGTTCCTGCAGTTAAAATTGAAACGGTTTGAAGCCACCACAAAGCATTCATCCCTCCAGGTACAGCGTCAGAGCCAACAAAAGCAGCTATATATGTAGGTCCTTGAAAAAGACAGATTACAATTGTAAGTAATCTAGTATAACGAGTAATTTTCTTCCTCCCGCTTTCTCCTTCTTTTTGCATTTTTTGAACAACTGGAACAGCCATTCCCATTAATTGCATCACAATTGAAGCTGATATATATGGCATAATTCCTAATGCCATAACAGAAGCTCTCGAGAAAGCACCACCTGCAAACATATTAATTAATGCTAAAATACCTCCTTGATCAGAAGTAGAAACTAATTGATTAGAATCAATTCCTGGCAAAATGATATAAGAACCAACTCTATATACCAATATTAAAAGAAGCGTATAAATAATACGCTTTCTTAAATCTTCAACACTCCAAATGTGTTTCAATGTTGTTAATAATTTCATGAATCGATACTTGAAAATTAATTATTTAATTACTTCAGCAACTCCTCCTTTATCTTCAATAACAGATTTAGCTGTTGCAGAAAAAGCATTTGCTTTAATCGTTACTTTAGCATTCAGTTCACCTCTTCCTAAGATTTTTATCAAATCATTTTTAGAAGCTAATCCACTAGCTACAATAACTTCTGGTGTAATTTCAGTAACATTTTTATTATCTACGATAGATTGAATAGAGTCTAAATTAACTCCTTTATATTCAACTCTATTTATGTTTGTAAACCCAAACTTAGGAACTCTTCTTTGAAGTGGCATTTGCCCTCCTTCAAATCCGATTTTTCTACTATAACCAGAACGAGACTTAGCTCCTTTATGTCCTCTTGTAGAAGTACCTCCAAATCCAGACCCTTGACCTCTACCAATTCTTTTCTTGTTCTTAGTAGATCCTTTTGCTGGTGTTAAATTATTTAATTTCATCTTAATTTTTTTATTGAATTAAAGTGTCTATTAGAAGTTATTTTACAACTTCTAATAAATGTTCCACTTTTTTAATCATTCCCAAAATTTGCGGTGTAGCTTCGTGCTCTATAACCTTGTGCATCTTATTTAAACCTAGAGCCTGCATTGTAAGCTTTTGTCTATTCGGTCTATTAATAATACTACGCACTTTTTTTATCTTAATTGTTGCCATTTTTATAAATATTAGCCGTTAAAAACTTTATCTAAAGAGATTCCTCTTTTTCTAGCGATAGCATTCGCATCCTTCATTTGAGCTAAAGCTTTAATTGTAGCCTTAACAACATTATGAGGATTTGAAGAGCCTTGAGATTTAGCTAGTACATTATGAATACCCGCACTTTCTAAAACTGCACGCATTGCACCACCAGCAATAACTCCTGTACCTTCCGATGCAGGCTTAAGAAATACTTTAGCTCCATCAGATTTGACTAAAACTGAATGAGGAACAGTGTTATTTACAACAGCTACTCTAATTACATTCTTTTTAGCATCATCGACAGCTTTTGAAATAGCCTCAGTTACTTCATTTGCTTTTCCTAAACCATGTCCTACTAATCCATTCTCATCTCCAACAACAACAATTGCTGAAAAACTGAAATTTCGTCCACCTTTAGTAACTTTAGTAACACGATTAATTGCTACTAATTTATCTTTTAATTCTACTTCCGTAGAATTCATTTTTTTTGTATTATGCTTAGCCATCGTTTCTTAAAATTTTAATCCTTTTTCTCTTGCCGCCTCTGCTAAAGCTTGAACTCTTCCATGGTATAAAAAACCATTTCTATCAAATACACAAGCGTTAATACCTGCATTAATTGCTTTTTCAGCTATTTCAGCACCAATTAACTTTGCTTGTTCGATTTTATTTACTTTTTGTGCTCCTTCATTTTTAAGAGATGAAGCAGAAAGTAACGTTTTACCAGTAACATCGTCAATCATCTGAGCATACATTTGTCTATTACTTCTAAATACAGACAATCTAGGTCTTTGCTCAGTTCCGTTTATACTTTTACGAATTCTTCTCTTAATTCGTATTCTTTTTTCTAATTTTGTTAAAGCCATTTCTAATGTTTTAATTTCAAGAATTACCCAGCAGTTTTACCAGCTTTTCTTCTAATTTCTTCACCTTGAAAACGAACTCCCTTACCTTTGTACGGTTCTGGTTTTCTTAATGATCTAATTTTAGCAGCTACTTGACCTACTAATTGTTTATCGTGTGATGTTAATTTAATTACTGGACTTTTTCCTTTATCAGAAATTGTTTCCAATTTAACTTCAGCTGGAATTTCAAAAACAATTGGATGAGAATACCCTAAAGCTAATTCTAGTCTTTGACCAGAATTTTTAGCTCTATATCCTACACCTACCAATTCCTGAACAGTTGAATATCCAACAGTAACACCTTCAACCATATTATTAACTAATGCTCTATATAAACCATGTTTAGATTTAGCATCTTTAGTTTCTGATGTTCTCTCAAGGATAAATTCTCCTTCATTTATTGATAACTTAATTGCGCTATCTATTTTTTGACTTAACTCTCCTAGTTTTCCTTTTACAGTAACAGTATTGTCGTTTGAAATATTAATTTCAACTCCTGCAGGAATACTAATCGGTGCCTTTCCTATTCTTGACATTTTATTCTTCTTTAATATTAATGAACGTAGCAAAGAACCTCACCTCCTACATTTTCTTTTTTTGCTTCTTTATCAGTAATAACTCCTTTTGAAGTTGAAATGATAGCAATACCTAAACCATTAAGTACTCTTGGTAAGTTATCTGCTCCAGCATATTGTCTTAATCCAGACTTACTCGCTCTAGTTAAACTAGATATTGCAGATTCTTTAGTTTGGTTATTGTATTTTAAAGCTATTTTGATAATACCTTGTTTGTTATCATCAGTAAACTTATAGTTTAAAATATATCCTTTCTCAAAAAGAATTTTAGTAATTTCTTTTTTGATATTTGAAGCAGGTATTTCTACTACTCTATGGTTAGCTTTTATTGCATTACGTAATCTAGTTAGGTAATCAGCTATTGGGTCAGTAATTTTCATCTTTCTAATTTCTTATTATATTCTAATTACCAGCTTGCTTTTGTGATTCCTGGTATTTTACCAGACAACGCCATTTCTCTAAAAGTAACACGAGAAATTCCAAATTGTCTCATATATCCTCTTGGACGTCCAGTCAACTGACAACGATTATGTTTTCTAATATACATTGAGTTCTTTGGTAATTTTTGCAATTCTAACATTGCATCCCAATCACCATTAGCAGAAGCCTTTCTAAGAACGGCTCTTCTATCAGCGTAAAGATCTGTTAATTTAGCTCTTTTACGCTCTTTTGCTTTCATTGATTCTTTTGCCATCTTCTTTTATTTTTTTGTAAAAGGAAATCCAAATTGCTCCAATAAAGCTCTTCCTTCTTCGTTTGTATTAGCAGATGTAACAATAGTTATATCCATACCTAAAATTCTGTTAACCTGATCAATATTAATTTCTGGAAAAATGATGTGTTCTTTAATACCGATAGTAAAGTTTCCTCTTCCATCTCCATTAGATTTAACACCTCTAAAATCTCTAGTTCTTGGTAAAGATACAGAAATTAAACGATCTAAAAACTCATACATTTTTTCTCTACGTAAAGTAACTTTCGTTCCTACTGGCATACCTTTTCTTAACTTAAAGTTAGATATATCCTTTTTAGATAAACATATTTGTGCTTTTTGACCTGCAATTTCTGTTAATTCTTTAACAGCAGATTCTGCAATTTTCTTATCAGCAACAGCTTCTCCAATTCCTTGGCTTAAAACTATTTTTTCAATTTTAGGTACTTGCATTACTGTCTTGTACCCAAATTTTTCCTGTAGAGCTGGAACAACTTCGTTCGCATAAACTCCCTCTAATCTTGGTGAATAGCTCATAATTAAATTGTTTCTCCTGATTTTTTAGCGAAACGTACTTTCTTTCCGTTTTCATCAAATTTGTATCCAACTCTAGTTAAATCACCTGATGTTGGATCAACAAGCATCACATTTGAAATGTGTACAGCGTAATCTTTTTCGATAATTCCTCCATCTGGATTAATTTTATCTGTTTGAGGTTTAACATGTTTTTGAACTTTTTTTGTTAAACCTTCAATAAATACGCGTTGCTTTTTTGTATCAATATCAAGGACAACCCCTCTACTAACAGCACCATCTTTAGCCGCTCCGGCAATTACCTGTACGGTATCACCCTTTTTTATTTTAAAATTCGTTTTCATATTCTTATTTATGACTATAATACTTCGGGAGCCAATGATGCAATTTTCATAAATTGCTTATCTCTTAACTCTCTAGCTACAGGTCCGAATATACGAGTTCCTCGCATTTCTCCACCTGTGTTTAATAACACTACAGCATTATCATCGAATCTAATATAAGATCCGTCTGCTCTTCTTACTTCTTTCTTTGTTCTTACTATAACAGCTGTGGTAACTTGCCCTTTTTTGACTCCTCCAGAAGGTAATGCTTTTTTGATTGTAACAACTATTTTGTCACCTACAGAAGCATATCTTCTTTTTGTTCCACCTAACACTCTTATACAAAGCACTTCTTTAGCTCCACTATTGTCAGCTACTGAAAGTCTACTTTCTTGTTGTATCATTGTAAATTATTATTTAGCTCTTTCAACTATTTCTACCAATCTCCAATTCTTTCTCTTACTCAATGGACGAGTTTCCATTATTCTAACTGTATCACCTTCGTTACAGTCATTTTTTTCGTCGTGAGCTACAAATTTAGTAGATTTTTTCATAAACTTACCATACATTGGATGTTTTACTTTTCTTTCTACCATAACAACAATAGATTTCTCCATTTTGTTACTTGTAACCACTCCCACTCTTTCCTTTCTTAAGTTTCTCATAACTATTTTGCTACTTGAAGATCTCTACTTCTTAATTCGGTATTAATACGAGCTATCGTTCTTCTATAATTTCTTATTTGAATTGGATTCTCCAATTCAGCTATTTTGTGATTTATCACTAATTTAGATAAAGTAGATTTTTGTTCTACTAATAACTCTCTTAAATCAGCGATAGTCAAATCTTTTAATTCTGTTGCCTTCATAACTTAATAAATTAAGCGTAATCTCTACGGACTACAAATTTTGTTTTTACAGGTAACTTTTGTGCGGCTAATCTCATTGCTTCTTTTGCAACATCAAGAGGAACTCCATCACATTCAAACATGATTCTTCCTGGCTTAACAGTTGCAACCCAATGACTTGGAGCACCTTTACCTTTACCCATTCTTACTTCAGCTGGTTTTGCTGTCAAAGGTTTGTCTGGAAAAATTCTAATCCATACTTTACCTTCTCTCTTCATATAACGAGTTACTGCAATACGTGCTGCTTCAATTTGTCTAGAAGTTATAAAACTTTCATCTAAAGACTTGATAGCAAAAGATCCAAAAGAAATTTGGCTTCCTCTTTGAGCAAGTCCTTTCAATCTTCCTTTTTGAACTCTTCTATACTTTGTTCTTTTTGGTTGTAACATTATCTAATTCTTTTAATGCTTATTATCTTTTTCTTCTACTACCACCACCTCTTTTAGAACCGCCTTTCGCCATTCCAAAGTTTGGACTTAAGTCTCTTTTTCCGTAAACTTCTCCTTTACAGATCCATACTTTAATTCCAATTCTACCGTAAGTAGTATGAGCTTCTGCAAGTGCATAATCAATATCAGCTCTAAAAGTATGTAAAGGAGTTCTTCCATCTTTATACTGTTCAGATCTTGCCATTTCAGCTCCATTCAAACGACCAGAAATTTTAATCTTAATACCTTCTGCGCCCATTCTCATAGTAGAAGCAATTGACATTTTAATAGCTCTTCTAAAAGAAATTCTACCTTCAATTTGTCTTGCAATACTATCAGCTACAAGTTGAGAATCAAGCTCAGGTCTTTTAATTTCAAATATATTAATTTGAATTTCTTTACCTGTTAACTTTTTCAACTCTTCTTTTAGTTTGTCAACTTCAGAACCACCTTTCCCGATAATAACACCAGGTCTTGCAGTATTGATAGTCAATGTAACTAATTTAAGCGTTCTTTCGATTATTACTTTAGATACACTAGCTTTTCTCAAACGAGTTTTGATATACGTACGTATCTTATGATCTTCGACAATCTTAGCAGAATAATCATTTCCTCCGTACCAATTAGAGTCCCATCCTTTGATGAAACCTAATCTATTTCCTATTGGATTTGTTTTTTGTCCCATTAATATTATCTTTTACTTCGTTTTATCAATTACTACTGTAACGTGATTTGATCTTTTTCTAATTCTGTGAGCTCTTCCTTGAGGTGCAGGTTGAATTCTTTTAAACATCCTTGCACTATCAACAAATACATCCTTAACAATTAAATTAGCTGTAGTAGAATCTTCTCCTTCATTTTTTTGTTCCCAGTTATTAATCGCTGACAACAATAATTTTTCTAATCTAACTGAAGCTTCCTTTGGATTAAACTTTAATATATTTAAAGCTTTATAAACGTTTTCTCCTCTTATGATATCTGCGACTAAACGCATCTTTCTTGGAGAAGTAGGACACTTATTCAATTTTGCTATAGCTGTGCTGTTTTTTAGTTCTTTTCTAATAGCAGCTGCTTCTTTTTTTCTTTTTCCCATTTCAATAAACTTTTAGAGTGGTTATCTTTTACCTTTATCTTTTTTACCACCATGTCCTCTAAAAGTACGAGTTGGTGCGAATTCTCCTAATTTATGTCCTACCATATTTTCAGTTACATAAACAGGAATAAATTTTTTCCCATTATATACTGCTATAGTTAATCCTACAAACTCAGGAGTAATAGTTGAAGCTCTTGACCATGTTTTAATAACATTTTTTGATCCAGAATCTTGTGCTTCATCAACTCTTTTAATAAGTTTATAATGTACAAATGGTGGTTTTTTTAACGATCTAGCCATTTCTTATTTTTTTCTTTTTGATATAATAAAGCGATTAGAAGCTTTAGTTTTGCTTCTTGTTTTATAACCTTTAGCTGGTAAACCAGTTCTAGATCTTGGGTGTCCTCCTGATGATTTTCCTTCACCACCTCCCATTGGGTGATCGACTGGATTCATCACTACTCCCCTTACTCTAGGTCTTCTACCTAACCATCTTGATCTTCCTGCTTTACCTGATCTAGTTAAACTGTGTTGCGAATTAGATACAGATCCAATAGTCGCCGTACATGTTAAAAGTATCATTCTTACTTCTCCAGACGGCAACTTTACAATTGCATATTTACCATCTCTAGCGTTAAGTTGAGCATAAGCTCCAGCACTTCTAACTAAGGCAGCTCCTTTATTAGGTTGCAACTCAACATTATGAATTACAGTTCCCAAAGGTATTTCGCTTAAAAACAATGTATTACCAACTTCAGGCTGAGCATTTTTACCAGACATTAAAATCTGACCAACTTCTAATCCTTCAGGAGCTATAATATATCTTTTTTCACCATCTGCATAGTAAAGTAAAGCAATTCTAGCAGATCTATTAGGATCATACTCAATTGTTTTTACAGTTGCAGGTATATCATGTTTATTTCTTTTGAAATCGATAACACGATATTTTCTCTTATGACCACCACCGATATATCTCATCGTCATTTTCCCCGTGTTATTTCTTCCTCCCGACTTATTAAGTCCTTTTACTAAAGACTTTTCAGGTTTTGAAGCTGTTACATCAGATAAATCATCGGCTACTTTGTGCCTTTGACCTGGTGTCATTGGTTTTAATTTTCTTAATCCCATTTCTAATTATTTTCTGTTGTTAAATGTTTTCATACAAATCAATAATATCTCCTTCAGCAACAGTAACAACAGCTTTTTTAATTTGCTTGTTACGTTGGTAAGAAATACCTCGGCTTGTTTGTTTCATTTTCTTTTTACCGCCACCATAATTCATTGTGTTCACAGAGTCAACAGCAACATTGTACAATTTCTCGATGGCATTCTTAATTTCTATTTTATTTGAACTCTTATCAACAATAAAAGTGTAAGAATTCTTTTTCTCGCTTAACATGTTAGACTTTTCAGTCAACACAGGTTGTTTAATGATATCTTGCATTTCTTAGACGTTAAATAAGTTTTCAATTTTCTCGATCGATCCTTCAGCTAAGATTAAAGTTTCTGCATTTAGTATTTCATAAGTATTTAACTTATCAACAGATACAACTTTAGTCTTTTTTAGATTACGAGAAGACAAATATACATTTCTTTCTTCATTTGTCACTACAAATAACGTTTTTTTATCAGAAACCTTTAAATTTTCTAATAATGTCAAAAACTCACTTGTCTTTGGACTTGAAAAATTTTGATCTTCTAAGACCATTATTTTGTTTTCAGTAGCTTTATAAGTCAAAGCAGAAACACGCGCTAATTTTCTTAACTTCTTGTTTAATTTAAAAGTATAATTTTTTGGTCTAGGTCCAAAAACTCTACCTCCTCCTCTAAACAAAGGATTCTTAATACTCCCTGCACGGGCAGTACCTGTTCCTTTTTGTTTCTTAATCTTTCTTGTACTTCCTGTTATTTCAGCTCTTTCTTTTGCCTTGTGCGTTCCTTGACGTTGATTGGCTAAGTAAAGTTTCACGTCTAAATAAACAGCGTGCTCACTTGGTTCAATTGCAAAAATTGAATCAACTAAGTTTACTTTTTTTGACGTTGCTTTACCTTCTTTATTATATACTGCTAATTCCATTATTTCTCTAGTATTACGTATGATCCTTTTGCTCCCGGCACAGAACCTTTAACAACGATTATATTTTTTTCTGTTAAAACTTTTAATACTTCTAAGTTTTCCATTTTAACACGGTCGCTACCCATTCTACCTGCCATTTTCATTCCTTTAAATACTCTTGCAGGATATGATGCAGCTCCAATAGAACCTGGTGCTCTTAATCTATTATGTTGTCCATGTGTTGCATCTCCAACTCCTCTAAAGTTATGTCTTTTAACAACACCTTGAAATCCTTTACCTTTAGATGTACCTACTGCATCAACGTATTCACCTTCATTGAAAATTTCAACAGTAATTTCATCACCCAAATTTAAATCTTTATCAAACGAATCAAATTCAACTAATTTTCTCTTAGGAGAAGTCTTAGCTTTTTTGAAATGTCCAATTAAAGCATTTGAAGTGTTTTTTTCTTTTCGCTCATCAAATCCAATTTGAATCGCTTCGTATCCGTCTTTTTCTTCAGACTTTATTTGTGTTACTACACAAGGTCCAGCTTGAATAATCGTACATGGTATATTTTTACCATCGGTACTGAATACGCTAGTCATCCCTA